>JAHEFL010000533.1 GCA_024640205.1 Flavobacteriales bacterium
CCTACAAACTCAGCGGTCGCCAGTTCATCAGTGCGAACGCCAGCTGGATCACACGCCCCCCGATACCTCGTACGGCCTTCCTTTCGCCACGGACCAGGGGGTCCACAGTGGATGGCCTGACCACGGAAAAGATCTATTCCGGGGACCTGAACTACATCCTTCGGTTCCCTCGGTTGAAAGGACGTGCGACGGTGTATTACACCAAATTCATGGACCAGATCTGGTCGCGCAGTTTCTACCATGACGAGTACAGGACGCTGGTGAATTATTCCATGACCGGGGTGGATCAGGTACATACCGGTGTGGAGTTGGGCGTGGAGGCGAACCTCTCCAGCACCTGGATCATGTCCGTGGTCTATGCTGGAGGAAGTTACCTCTATGATTCGCGACCGAGTGCTACCATTACGCGGGACAATAGTCCTGAAGTGTTCGATACGGACCGGACCGTGTATTGGAAGAACTATCGCGTAGGTGGAATGCCGCAAACGGCCGCCTCTCTTGGCCTGCGATACAATTCCCCGAAATTCTGGTTCGCCGGTTTCAATTTGAACTATTTCGACGGGATCTACCTGGATCCGAACCCGGACCGAAGGACGAGCGAGGCGATCGGTAATTACTATGACTCTGACCCTCAGGTCGATCAACTTCTGGACCAAACGCAGCTCGATGCCAATCATACGCTGGACGTGTTCCTGGGCAAATCATGGATGGTGAAAGGCTATCGTATCGCCGTCAATGCAACGGTGAGTAATATCCTGGACAACCAGGATTTCCGCATCGGTGGATTCGAGCAATCGCGTTATGACAGGACTGACATTGACAAGTTCCCTCCCAAATTCAGTTATCTCTTCGGGCGGAACTATTACGCCATGGTGACCTTCAGCTTCTGATCCAAATGAAGACCAATACGATTTCCCACATGTCGCTGCGCTCATTGCTGCCTTTGCTGATCCTAATGGTCCTGGCGTCATCCTGCAAGAAGGATTGGGATTCACCGCCGGTCCCTACGCTACCTATTGGTGAGGTTCTTACGGTTGCTCAATTGCGAGCCTTGTTCCAGGGTGACCCGGTCCATTTTGGTGGTGATAGTTCAGTTTATGCTGTGGTCACCGCGGATGAACAGAACGGCAATCTTTACAAGAACATTTACGTCCAGGACCAGACCGGTGCCATCCAGTTACGCCTGCTGAATCCCGGTGGGTTATACGAAGGTGATAGCGTCAGGATCTACTTGCCGGGAACGGTACTCAGCATCTTCAGCGGCATGATGCAGCTGGATTCCGTGGACGTCGACAACAACATGGTGAAGCAGGCCACCGGTGTATATGTTGCACCTACCGCGGTGACGATCTCGCAGATCACTCCAGCGATGCAGGGGATGCTCGTCCGCATGGATAGTGTTGAATTTGCTACGGATAATCTGGGAATGACCTATGCCGATGCGGTCAACCAGACCACCCAGAACCGCGACCTGGTGGATTGCAGTGGGGCCAGCATTCTGGTGCGCACGAGCGGTTATGCCAATTTCGCAAGCCAGGTGCTGCCTTCGGGGCGCGGCAATTTCACTGCTGTTGTCGGTCAGTTCAACAGTGACATGCAGCTCTTCATCCGCAACATCAATGAGGTTCAATTGAACGGCCCGCGATGCGACGGAGGTGGTCCGGGGCCTTGCGATTATACCGTTACCCCGGTAAGTGCCGTGACCCAGGATTTCAACGATGTGCTGATCAATGACACCGATTACAGCAACCCGGACTGGGTGAACATACCCGTGCTGGGTACGCGGGTCTGGCGCGGCCGGATCTTCCAATCCGACAAATACCTGCGCGCCACTTCGTTCGGATCCAACCAGACCAACGAGGCCTGGTTCGTGACGCCACCGATCATCCAAGGTGGCGGACAGATCGGCCTCACATTCCGTTCAGCGACCGCCTTCTGGAACGATGCCGCTTGGCCGCATCCGTTGACAGTGAAAGTGAGCGCCAACTTCGATGGGTGCAACCCGGGTCTGGCGACCTGGTATACCATCACCGGCTATGCAGCCTCCACCAACGCTACTGCGAATTACACCTTCGTGAACAGTGGGTTG
>JAHEFL010000534.1 GCA_024640205.1 Flavobacteriales bacterium
AAAGGACTTCTCGCGCTCCACGGGAGAGGAATTCCAACGCAATGTTCCCCGTACCGGCGAAAAGATCCAAAACCCGGATACCTTCCAAAGGCACGCTGTGGTGCAACACATTGAACAGACCTTCCTTGGCGAAATCCGTGGTTGGCCTGGCTTCGATACCGCCAGGTGGCTTCAGTCTCCGGTTGCGGTATTTACCGCCTACGATACGCATGCGAACTGCTCCAGCACCGCCATCCATCGGTCCATGGGTCCACCGTCCGTGACCTCATCTCCGCTCCACGGATCTCCGCAGGCACCAATGCAGCGTTGGAAATAGCGTCCCAACAGTTCGCGTTCCATGGCCGTCAATTGCGCTCCGCCGTATTGCAGTTCAACGGCTTCAGGTCGGAACCCGCATCGTTCCGTGGCGAGCAAAGCGAAGTACAGCAGGTCCTGTCCGGTGCGGGCGGGATAGGTGTTGCTGAGAAGTAATCGTCCTTTTTCCGCCACTGCAACATCGAGCCTTTCGGTCCCTCGATGGATCAATACCAACGGACCTTCGCTGCTGCGGGCCAGTGCGGTCCGCACCATCAAGGCTTGCATCGGGAGTGCGCGCGAATGGGGGAAGCGTTCCAATGCAGCGCGTTCCGAACGATCGTCATGCACGTAGATACAGGTGGCTCCCAAGCTGCTCACCGGTTCATCACGCATGGCGCCGGAGGGCATGCCACCATGTACCAACGCGAGGTGCTTCGCCTCGCTGCCCGGGGCCAGGGCGCCATCGGGTACCAAGGTGCTCCACTCCGGCAGGCTGATGAAGGAGACCGTGACCGGTTCACGTGCGATGTGTTCGTCCTTCAATGCTTCCAGGTCAGGTGCCCAAGCCATGGCCTGAAGGGAGCCGTCGTCCAAGCGGTGTACCGCCCACGCGGACAGCCCCTGCTCCAGAAGAATGCTCAGATGGTATGCCCGTTCCTGTGCGGGGTCATACCGGGAAGCTCGGTGGCCACCAAGTTCCATGGGGTCATTCCCCGCTCCAGTTACCCGCGGTGCTGGCCTTTTCCATGTTCCCTACCATGAGGGTATCACCTACCACCATCGGTGTGGGATCCTTTGCAAGGAATACGGGAACATTGTGGCCGCTGCTGGTGATGTTCCCGGCGGCGAGGAGGAAGGGTTTACCCGAGGTCGGTGAGAGGGTGAACTTGTCCGGATCGAACGGATGGGTACGTCCCACCAAAGCGCTGGCGGTCATGAACAAGGAGTCAAGCACGGGCGCCTGGATCGTGTCGCGAACGATGATCCCCAGTTCGAACGCTTCCTTTTCGGAAAGCGTGTCAGGCACCTGGCCGATAGCGCGCACGATCGGAATGGTCCCTCCTTTCACGAAATCGCGCAGCACATCGAGGCTTTCCGTGAAGCCTCCCGTGGCCTGTTTGTATCCCAATTGGGCCGTTCGGATGTCCTTCAAACCTTGGATCACTTTGCGGTCGTTCTGTCGCTTGCGCTCAGTGAATTCCTGCACCTCTGCCACGGAGCGGTAGTTCCGGTAGGTCAGGAAAACCGCGACCACAGCGAAGAGGATCCCGACCATCGCACCTGCCTTGCGGTTCAGAATGCCCATTTGGATGAGCAGGGCAGCGATGCCGGCGATCAAGGCCAGTCCTGCGCCCAGCAGTACCCACATGTTCTGGCCCTGTTGGGCACCCATGATCAACAATACCCCACCGATCACGATCAATGCGACGGGAAAGAGATAGCTCGTCAACGTCTTCATCAGTATGCTGCGGCGCTGGTTGCCGTGGCGCCAAAAGTAAGTGAAGGATCCGGCACACCATGTTCCCGGTCGCAGAAGAGCGAGGGAAGGCATCCTCGGCCAGGAACGGGGCTCGTCCGGCCAGTGAATGGGCCGCATCTCTTGTTCGCGAGGTCCATCGCCTTTTGCCGGCCTTGCAAACCCTAGCTTTCGACCCCATGGTCCACCCAGGTCCTTCCACACTGACCGACCGGCTTCTGGCCTTTCTGGGCCATGAGCCCACGGCAGGTCAGCGCAGGGCCTCTGTGGCCTTGGAACGGCTGATCGCGTCGCGAAAAGAGCGTGCAACCTT
>JAHEFL010000535.1 GCA_024640205.1 Flavobacteriales bacterium
TTCCGTGTCCTATCTCTTCCGTCATGAAAATGAGGTTCATTATTCCTGTTGCATGTGCGTTGATCTCTGTGCAGGCAACGGATGCACAAACCTGGTGCCCATCCGGAGCGATCTGGCACTACACGGATTCCTCGTTCGTCAATGGGCAGCCTGGGTACCGCGTGCTGGAATACGTGCAGGACACCATCATCTCCGGTCAGCCATGCCAGCAGATGAGCAACACCTGGTACCGATTGATCGCCGGCATCCTGGATCCGCTGGTATCCTTCAAATTCCATACCTACCAGGCGGGTGGTGTGGTGTTCTGCAGAACGGAACTGAGCCAGCCCTGGGATACCCTCTATTGGTTCGACGCGGGTATCGGGGACCACTGGCACTTCGCTCATTTCACCGATAGCGACCCATGCGACAGGATGCTTGTGGTCGATACGGGCACCGTGACCATCAGTGGCTTTCCGCTCCATTACCTGGACTACACCATGGATTCCGCCGGTGTTACTGTCACGCGCCGTATCACGGAGCGAATGGGCGACTCCTACAGTTTCTGGCCCCAGCCACAATGCGGGATGAACGAGGTGAAACGTGGCCTGCGTTGCTATTCCGATAATGAGGTAGGGATGCTTGCGACAGGCATCGTTCCGACCTGTGACTTCACCACCGCGCTCCCCCACCATGAACATTCCGCCACGAACATTTCCGTGTTCCCCAATCCTGGTTGCGAACGCTTCTCTTTGGACTTGCCACCGGGCACCTATCGTATGGAACTCTTCGATCCATTGGGGCGCCTGATCCGCACCGAGCGGGTCATCAGCGGTATGCCGGTCGATGTTACGGATCTTCCGGACCAAGGCTACCTTATCCGTCTCCCGGAATTGAAGGCAGCGATCCGATGGCTGAAGGAGTGAACGCGTCACGGCACGGAACGCAGAGGGCCGACCCCGTATAATGGGTCGGCCCTCTACCGTTCGGTCGGTCAAACCGGCATGTGTGGGATCACTTCAGCTCGATCGAAGCGCCCCCCTGTCCTCCAGGGTTCATCAACCACTTCATGCGCAGCTTGTGTTTCTGTCCGGGTTCACCGTTCAATGTCACGTTGCTTTGGCCATGGATGCTGAATGCGTTCTGGTCCGGGTCGAGCATCAGCATGGTCACTTGGAACGGAGGGAATGGAAGCTCCAAGGTCTGCCAGGAACTGGTGTAGTTGAAATTGCAGTTCCCGGTTCCAAGGTAGGTCTCGCCTGTTCCGAAATCGGTGTAGTCCGCCATGGCCTGATTTGATACGATGTGCATGGAAACGGTCCCGTCCGGGTTCTCCCGCCAGAAGTCGTTGGCACCGTACTCGGCGCTGAAGCCTCCGACCTGTCCGCTCACCACTTCCATGGCGATGGGGTCGAACACGATATCCCGGAAAACGCCGAAGCTGGCACCTGTTCCTTCAGGAATGACGAAGGTGGCACCGTTGCCGTTCTTCATATGCCCATTCTCGAAGAGGAAGGTGATGATGCGTTCGTTCTGCGTCATCTGCTTCGTAACCGCTGCGGGGGCTATTTCCGTCACTTCATCCTTCTTGCAGGAAGTGAAAGCGAGGACCATCATAAGGCCCGCGCTCGTCATTGAAAGGTACTTTTTCATGGTTGGTTAGATCTGGGTTCTCGGTCAGCAACTCGATGACAAGTCTATGGTGACCCGAACCATGAAATCCAGTACTGACAGGCGTTTCCCGTACTTTTCCGGATCACTTCAAGTAGAAATACGCGGACGCTCTGGATAGGTGTTCAACCGGTCCCGAAAACACGGAAGGATCAGTTCGTGTGGTACAAACGGCCCGTCCCCGTGACCACCGAGCCCACTCCCGAAGGGTCCCCCCCGTAGTACACATCCCCCGCATCGCGGATCTGCACGTCCAGCCATTCATCCACTGAGCACCGGATGTCCGTGACGCCACTGTTGTTGATGTTCACGAAGCGCGCGATCATGTCCGACGCGTCGATCGGCCCCATGATGCCGTTGTACAAATTGGCCGCCCCACTGCATCGCCCATGCAGCGTAACATCCCCAGCGCCCGTGTGCAAGGCGACCTCCACCG
>JAHEFL010000079.1 GCA_024640205.1 Flavobacteriales bacterium
CTGCCCGCAGATCACCACCTACCTGCTTTCCTACTTTTTCCGGATCACCGAACGCGTCCAGAAGGTCATCCCGCAATTGGAAGGCAAGCCCCAGGTTCTCACCCATCAGACCGAGATGCTCGCATTCCTCTTTCGGAGCACCTGCCTTCATCGCACCCACCTGCAATGCGCAGGAAAGCAGCACGGCCGTTTTCTTGCGGATCATGGTGCTGTATTCCACCAGGCCCACATCCTCGCGGTCCTCGAAGTCCATATCCAACTGCTGGCCTTCACACACTTCGATCGCGTATCGGGCGAACAGCTCTGAGATCGGAGGGTCCTTGGACAACAGAAGCTGGGCCATGACCATCAACGCATCACCGCTCAATATGGCCGCATTCACGTTCCACCGGGTGTGCACCGTGGCCTGCCCACGTCGCAGCGGTGCCGCATCCATGATGTCATCGTGCATCAGGGTGAAGTTGTGGAACAGCTCGATCCCCAGTGCTTCCTCCAGTGCATCCTCCGCATTGCCACCGAACAGTTCACAACCCATCAACACCGCAGCGGGACGCACGCGTTTCGCAGGCATCTTCAACAGATAAGCCATGGGCGCATAGAGCCCGCTGTTCGGCAAGGCAGTGACCCACTTCCCGATACGCTGCTCGATCAGAGCAAGATGATCCTCCAGCAACCTCATACCAACATCTTCAAGCCATGTATGGAGATCGGATCACGGGCGTTCGATCTGCTTCATCAGGTACTCGCCATAGCCGCTCTTCATCAGCGGCTGCGCCAGCAACTCCAGTTGTTCGGTGCTGATGTAGCCCTTCTTCCAGGCCACTTCCTCGATGCACCCGATCCGCAGGCCCTGCCGTTCCTCGATGACCTGCACGAACTGCGCCGCTTGCATCAGCGAGCGGAAGGTGCCGGTGTCCAGCCAGGCAGTACCGCGGTCCAGGATCTCCACTTTCAAGCGTCCCTGCCGAAGGTATTCCCGGTTCACGTCGGTGATCTCATACTCACCACGGGCACTGGGCTTCAGGCCGGCTGCGATGTCCAACACCGAATTGTCGTAGAAATACAATCCGGGGACCGCGTAGTTGCTTTTCGGTTTCATCGGCTTCTCCTCGATGCTCAGTGCCCTGTTGGAAGCATCGAATTCCACCACACCATAACGCTCGGGGTCGCTCACGTGATAGGCGAACACCAGGCCACCGTCCGGGTCGGCATTGGCGGAAAGCATGCGCCCAAGTCCCCGTCCGTAGAAGATGTTATCGCCGAGCACGAGTGCCACGCTATCCTTGCCCACATGCTCCCTGCCGATGACGAAGGCCTGCGCCAATCCGTTGGGCACCTCCTGTTCCGCATAGCTGAACACACATCCAAGCTGGCTGCCATCGCCCAGCAGCTTGCGGAACGCCGGCAGGTCATGCGGCGTGCTGATGATGAGGATCTCCCTGATCCCCGCAGCCAGCAGGGTGCTCAAGGGATAGTAGATCATGGGTTTGTCGTACACGGGCATGAGCTGTTTGCTCACCGCCAGTGTCAATGGGTGCAAGCGCGTTCCGCTCCCTCCCGCCAGGATGATGCCTTTCATTTCCGATCAGCAGATGTTTCCGATGATGGTCCGATGGACCGCGAGCCCTCCTCCGATCCTTTGCCCTGGGAAGTTCCCCTTTCAGCAGGAGGTCCGCCCTCGATGCGCAGATCATCCAACTCAATGTCCTCGTCCTCGTCCATGATGTCCAACATCGGTTCCTCGAAGGCCCGTGTGGTGATCATTTTCTCGAAGCTGAGTAGCAGGGAAGGAAGGATGAGCAGGTTCGTGAACATGGCCACCAGCAAGGTGAAGGAGACAAGGAGCCCGAGTGCCTGCGTGCCGCCGAAATCGGAGAATACGAAGAGGCTGAACCCGCAGAAGAGCACGATGCTGGTGTACATCATGCTGACGCCGGCCTCGTGTATCGCCTGGATGACGGAGGCCCGGATGTTGTGTCCGGACATCTTGAGCTCCTGACGGTATTTCGCGAGGTAGTGGATCGCGTCGTCCACGGAGATACCGAACGCGATGCTGAACACCAGGATCGTGCTCGGCTTGATCGGTACGCCGAGGTATCCCATCAGCCCCGCCGTCATGATCAGAGGGACGAGGTTCGGGATGAGCGAAATCAGCACCATCCGGAAGGAGTTGAAGAGCAGGGCCATCATCCCGGAAATGAGGATCACCGCCAGGATCAGCGAAATGGCCAGGTTCTTCACCATGTATTTGCTGCCCTTCAGGAACACTACGCTCGTACCGGTCAATACGACGCGGAATTTCTCCGGGTCGAACAGGCTGTCCACCCTGGCGCTCAGGTCGGAAAGAAGCACATCCATCCTGGCGGTTCCGACATCGGCCACTTGCATGGTGATCCGTGTGACACGCCGGTCCTCGTCCAGGAATCCGCGGACCAGTCCTCCTTCGCCGTTCGCGTTGTTCACGTAAGGCATGATGAACTGGTCCGGCCCGCTG
This sequence comes from Flavobacteriales bacterium, assembly GCA_024640205.1. Classification (GTDB taxonomy): domain Bacteria; phylum Bacteroidota; class Bacteroidia; order Flavobacteriales_F; family PHOS-HE28; genus PHOS-HE28. The sequence continues at coordinate 2,495 of JAHEFL010000079.1, forward strand.
GAACGGATCAGCTGGTAGCGCTCAGGGGACCCGCCATAAAAGGACTGCTTGGTGAACTTCACCGCATCGGCGATGGATAGCGAACGGGAAATCTCCGGGTAAAGTGCAAGGGTGTCCTGCAATCGGGAGATCAGCTTCAGGTTCGATTCCTTCAGCGCCTGCCCTTTCTTGCGCGTATCCACCATCACCTCCAGCGGCATCACTCCCTTGAACTCCTTTTCAAAAAAGCGCAGGTCCTGCATCACCGGGTCGTGCATCGGCAGGTCGTCCACCACCCGGCTTTCGTTCTTCAGTCGCGCCACGCCCAACAATCCGACCACGACCAACAAGGCCGTGACCGCATAGACGAGGGGCCTTCGGTGCTGCACGATATGGATAAGTTTCGCCGTACTGCGATCCACCCATTTGCGTTCCAGGTGTGCAAGATGCCGATCCTTCGGTGCTCCCTGGTAGCTGAAGAGGATAGGTACCAGGAGAATGCTGAGTACGAAGACCGCCATGATGTTCAGTGACGCGATCACCCCGAACTGTTTCAGGACGTCACTATAGGTCAGCACGAAAGTGGCGAAGCCCGTGGCGGTCGTTGCGTTGGTGATGAAGGAGGCCTTTCCCACCAGGTAGATCACGCGGCTCAGCGCCTTGATCCGGTTGCCGTGCTTGACGAACTCGTAGTGGTACTTGTTGATGAGGAAGATGCAATTCGGGATCCCGATGACCACCACCAGAGGAGGGATGATCGCCATGACCGAAGTCAATCGGTAGCCCATCAGGCCGATGGAACCCACGGCCCAGATCACACCCACCACCACCACGAGCAGGCAGATGAGCATCACCCGCCATGCCTTGAAGAACAGCAACAGCAGCACCGCAACGGTGAGCATCATCAGGCCCACGAACATCCGGAGCTCCGTCTTGGTACGTTCGGTGACCACCGTGCGTATGAAGGGCAGACCGCTGCGACGGACCTCGAAATGATCTTCGGCGAAGGAGTCCACCCGTTCGGCGATCAGATCCACCATATCGCCTCGGCGCTCACTGTTGAAGCGCTCCGGGTTCACGAACACCATCATTAGGCTGGTGCCCGAGCTGTCATTGTAAAGCAGGTCCTTGTAGAATGGCAGGTCACGCACTTTTGCCTTGATGGCATCCACTTCCTCCTGTGAGGCCGGGATATGCGGCACCACCGATGAGAGCTGGAATCGCTTCAGGCTGTCATCCCTGACCAGCTCATACAGATGGGCCTCGGAAAAGACGGAGTCCACGCCTTCCTGCGCTTTGAGGTCATGGCCCAACTGCCACCAGGCTTTGAAGTGTTCGAGCTCGTAGAGCCGCGGGTCCTGCACGCCGAGCACAATGACGTTGCCATCCTCGGAGAATTTGCTGTGGAGCTCATCATAGTGCACGTAAGCACTGTCACTGCGCGGAAGCAGGCCACCGAATTTGTAGCTCACCTTCACGTTCTTCATCTCGTACCCGAGGAAGAGCGTGATGAGGCCGAGCACCACAAGGATGCCGGTCCGATTACGGAGTATACGACTGGATAGCCAGGCCCACATCGGCGAAGGACGAAGGCCCGTGCCAGGGCGGACGCTTCACCAACAAAGGAACGAGATCCGGCGCAAGGAGGGCCGATCGATCAGCATCACCGGCCGAAGCCCATGGTGAGCTTCACCGCCATGTTATCCGATGGGTCTGGGAACGCGTTCGGTCCCAGACGGTAATAGAACCCGGCCCCGAAGCCAACGAAGCCGCTGCGCAGCAGGTTGTCCAACTGTATGCCGCCCTCGTAGAAACCACCCTCCAGCTCTGAGAACGTATAGCCCTGCTGCCGCTCCGGCGAGGAAAGAGCGCCCCATGCCGCGTTGGCCAGCAGCACTGGTACGGGCCTGAACTTCTTGCCCTTGAACAACAGGTTCCCGAAGCTGTGCCGCGCATGGATCGCCACATAGCGGTCCGCCAGGTACTCGTTCGGGCGCATCGTCTCGAAGGTGTTCGCCGTTCCGATCGGAACCTTGGTGGAGTATGTGCCACGCAGGTTGAAAAGGAAGGGGTAGGGTGTGCCCTCCTCCGCCATACCGCCCATCACACGCAGGGATAGGTCGCCCATCATCCGCAGCCGGAAGGTCTTTTCCACCATCGCGTTCACCCTCCACACTTCCCACTCGCCGTCCCAAAGCCCGTCCACGGCTTGGGTGGCGTTGAGGTATAGGATGGGCCATCGGGTGCCGAGTGGCACCTGACGGTCCGGTAGGCTGGCCACCTGTTCCCGGAACGCGAAGCGCAACCCCATGGAAACACTCCCGGTAAGGAACCGATCCGTGAGGTAGGTGATCTCCTCTGAAAGGGGTTCCGCATATTGGTATCCGATCAGGTTCTGCCGCTCCGTTCGTTCGGTCCCCAGCCACATCTTCAACGCGCTGTTCACACGGAATGCCAGTTCACCCCCGAAGCGTTCGACGCGGTCCATGCGATCCACATAGATCCAACGGTAGCTTTCACTGGAGAACGTGCGAGGTGCCCCTTGGAACGCCACACTGCCGCTTTCCTCCACATCGTATGCGTAATACGGGCGCAGCGTGGGGCCATGTCCCGGCTTCAGGCGCAACGTGAGGTCGCCGCCGTACTTCCAGTCGCGATCCTTGAAGCCATAGGCGAAATATCCTCCCAAGGAGGCATGGCGGGAGATCTTGTCATTGGTGGCGGCACCGAGCCCAAGACGGATCCCTTCGTACCCATTATAGTTCACTACACGATCCAGGAGGATATCCACCGGGCCAATTCCAGCACGACCGGTGGCGAGGTAGCTGAACCACTTGACCATCCGTTCCACATTTTCCGCTTCGCTGATGCTGTCGATGGTGTGGTACGTACGCAGTTCCTTGGCCTCCAGGCTGTCGGTCCGCACAGCATTCCAGAAATCCTCGTCGCGCCGGGTCGCGATCCGATCCATCACGAGCTCCGGCCCACGCACCTCCTTGCGTGGTATGGGTGCGTCCACTTCGATGTTCTTCAGGTACGTACGCCCGATGCCGATGACCTTGAAGGAATTCACCTGCATCATGTCGAGGTAGAGGAATGTGTTCAGCTGCACCGGGAACCAGGCCTGGCCTCCGACCTTCTCGAACTGCTGTTGCAACTTGATGTTGAAATTCCCGGTGCGCTCGACCGGTTCGGCGATGACGTTCTGCAATGCAAAACCGTCGGTGCTGACATAAAGCACTCCTTTCAGCGCGTCGAATTTGCGCCCGGGCATCGGCTCATAACTGATGATGAAGACCGTGTCCTTACCCTGGTACAAGGTGTCCTGCAGAATGAAGAGGTAACGCGCCGTGGATGAAGGGCCTATGGGACTTAGGTAGGTCTTTTCCTGGAGCGGGATCTGTGGCTCGTACACCGAAAAGGTCTTCGTGGAAGCAGCCAGTGCAAGAAGGGTCGGATCCTTGAGACCGCTGACCCGCATGGCGATCACTTCCTCCTTCTCGGACGCAGGCGGGATGAAACTCTTCTTCGTCGCGCTCTCGATCAGGAGAAGGTGCTGCTTGTCCAGCCAATCCACCATCTCCTTGTCGCTCGTATCCAGCTTCGCCAGTTCTTCCGGGTTGTTCAGTACCGCGCTGTCCATGGCGGCCGTGAAGATGGTCTTGGAGTAGCTCGTGTACCTGTGCGCACGGTTCCGAAGACCATCGTTCAGTTTACGGTTGGCATATACCCGGTCGATGATGCGATGCGCGGGGTTCACCCCCGGTCGGATCTCCACAGGCTTCAATTCCACCATGGCGCGTGGCATCTCAACCGAAAGGGGAGCACCTGAACGTGCGGAGATCTCCGTAGGCACATAGCCCACATAACTGAATCGCAGGATCACGGGTTCCCGATCAACGTTCAGCGCGAAGCGCCCATCGATGTCCGTGGTGGTCCCGTCCCGCTGGCCTTCTGGTACGACGTGCACAAAGGCAAGAGGCTCCTGCGTACGGGCATCAAGGACACGCCCCTGGATCCGCACCTGCGAAAAGGAGGCCGCGACCCACAGCAGGGCCGGGAGTAGGAACGCGGCGCGTGCGAGTGGCATGGAAGAGGATGCGATGTAAGATGTGACGCGGAAGGCGACCGAAAGTAACAGCAATGCCGGATACCCCTGAGCGACCCTGGCGCCCTCTATCTTGGCCCCATGTTGGCGCGGGGTCGGGATCTGTTGGAATGGGGTAACAAGGCCTCGCTGCGCCGCATCCGGAACGGAGCAGCCCTGTGGACAAGTTTCCAGAAGGCCAAGCGAAGCGGTGTACCGCGGATCGGCGGCGTGCCTTTCAGCATCAGCTTTGAACCCACCACGGCCTGCAACCTGCGCTGCCCGGAGTGCCCCAGCGGCCTTCGCAGCTTTACGCGCCCCACCGGGAACCTGAAGACCGACCTCTTCAACCGGGTCATCGATGAACTCGCACCGGATCTTTGGGCCCTGACCTTCTATTTCCAGGGTGAGCCTTACATCAATCCGGGCTTTTTGGACATGGTGGCGTATGCAAGCGGGAAAGGGCTTTACACCGCAACGAGCACCAATGCCCACTTCCTGGATGATGCCAAG
>JAHEFL010000536.1 GCA_024640205.1 Flavobacteriales bacterium
GTGGGGGTTTCAGCGGTGGAAGCGGGGGAGGGTTCGGCGGATTCGGAGGCGGTGGATTCGGTGGTGGCGGTGCCGGCGGTCGCTGGTAGACCGTGTTGCACTTCCAAGGGATGAACAAGGACGGATCGATCAATTCGGAGAGGTGAATTACAGCAAGTGGATCGGGAGTGGATTGGGTTGGGCCTTCGGGGGCCCCATTGGTGGGATCCTTGGCTTTGCCGTTGGTGCCATGTGGGACCAGATGAGGGGAGCACAGCCCGATCCGTTGGTGGAGGGTGACCGTACATCCCACGTGACGACCGGTGGTGATCTCGCCATGAGCTTGGTGGTCCTATCGGCCGCCTTGATGAAGGCGGATGGCAAGGTGACCAAGCTGGAATTGGAGCATGTCCAACGCTTCTTCTCGCGCCAGTTCGGCGTGGCTCAGGCCGTTCAGCTCTCCCGGATGCTTCGCGATGTTCTGAAGCGCGATGTGCCTGTACACCAGGTGTGCCAGCAGATCCGGCAGCACATGCCACACCCGGCAAGGCTCCAGCTCATGCATTACCTCATCGGTCTGGCCCATGCGGATGGCAGGATGGATCGAGCGGAATTCGACCTGATACGCACGATGGCACGGGACATGGGTGTGAGCGACAAGGACCTGGGCTCCCTGAGCGCCATGTTCCGTATGGATGATCCTTCGGCTGCCTACGCGGTGCTGGAGATCACCCAGGATGCGAGCGATGAAGAGGTGAAGAAAGCCTATCGGAGAATGGCGATGAAGTACCATCCGGACAAGGTCGCCCAGCTTGGCGAGGAAGTCCAGAAGGCCGCGAGCGAGAAGTTCAAAAAAGTGCAGCAGGCCTACGAAAGCATCGAGAAACAGCGCAGGATGAAATAGGCCTGGCCTGCGGCGATCACTGTTCGCTGTATCGCATATCCACCTGCGTCGTTTCCGAAGCTTGCACGGGCACCACGAACAGAATGTCTGTCAGTTGGGTACGCGGAGCGGATCGCACCGCCGGTTCCCGTGCGGGAATGGAACCGTGATCGACCGCAGAGGCGGACGCCACGAGCGCGATGAGACACAGGGCCAGGGCGAGCAGGGGAGCGGCTTTGTGGATCATGGAGGTTCTGATTACGAAGCAAAGTTGGACCAACTTGAGCGAGCGAGCTGCGCCGTTCGTCCCTTTTGACGTTCCTTAACACGTGATCGGCTTGAAGCGTATCCTTCAGCACTACCGATCTTTACCCCATGCTGATCCTGTTATCACCCGCGAAAGACCTCACGGATGCTGTTCCCAAAGGCATCACCGGCACTACTACGCCTGCTCTATTGGAGGAAAGCGTCCCGTTGGTCGACAAGTTGCGCAAGTTGTCCGCTAAGCGACTTGGCAAACTCATGGATATCAATCCGAAGCTTTCGGAATTGAACTACGAGCGCTACCAAAATTGGTCGGTCCCCTTCACGCGGAATAATGCGATCCCGGCCGTCTTCGCGTTCAATGGTGAAGCCTACCGGGGACTCAACGCTCGGACCTTGAAGCGTGATGACCTGCGATTCGCACAGCATCATCTGCGCATTCTCAGTGGTCTGTATGGTGTTCTGCGTCCATTGGACCTGATGCAGGCCTATCGCCTGGAAATGGGTACGCGAATGGCTGCCGGTCGTGGTGCCAAGGATCTCTACGCTTACTGGCGGCGGAAGATCACTGCTCTCTTGAACGAGGAACTGGAGGAAATGGAAGCTGATGTGGTGGTGAACCTCGCCTCCAATGAATACTTCAAGGCCGTGGATGGTAAGTCACTCCGGGCCAATGTGATCACACCAGTGTTCAAGGACCGGGTCGGCAGCGACTACAGAATGCTCATGGTCTATGCGAAGCACCAGCGGGGCGCCATGGCGCGGCACATCATCCAGCATCGGATCTTGGACGCCGTGAAGCTGAAGAAGTACACTGGCGATGGATACCGATACAGTGCGGCGGACAGCACTTCGGACCAATGGGTCTTCTTGCGGGATGCCCGATAGTATGTGGATCGGATCTTGATGGTTGATCGGGCCTTTTCCGTCCTTATTAGCCGTTACGATAAAGGCCAAGG
>JAHEFL010000537.1 GCA_024640205.1 Flavobacteriales bacterium
GCGCGGATTAGCTTTGTTCCGTGGAGTTGACGGATCGGATCGGACGGGTACACCGCAGCCTGCACATCAGCGTTATGGACAAGTGTGACCTGCGCTGCACCTACTGCATGCCGGAGGATGCCACCTTCCTGCGTCGTGAAAAGCTGATGACCCGTGCCGAGATCGCTACGATCGCTGGGATCTTCGTGGAGCGCTACGGCGTGAACAAATTGCGCGTCACAGGAGGAGAGCCGTTGTTGCGGCCGGACGTGGTGGAGGTGATCCGCGACCTGAGCGCACTGCCTGTCAAGCTGGGCCTGACGACCAATGCGCTCACCCTCCATAAGCACATCGACGCATTATGGGAGGCCGGATTGCGATCGGTGAACATCAGTCTTGACACCTTGAACAGCGAGCGTTTCCGGAGCATTGCGCGACGGGAAGGACTCGACACCGTATGGGCGAACATCCGGCTGGCACTGTTACGCGGCCTGCGGGTGAAGGTGAACATGGTGGTGATGCGTGGAGTGAACGACGATGAGGTGCTGCGCTTTGTGGAGCTCACGCGGGAGCATCCCGTGCATGTGCGCTTCATCGAATTCATGCCCTTTGCAGGGAACAAGTGGGGAAGGGAACGTGTGTTCACGTTCGCCGAAATGCTCGGTCACATCGGGTCGGTGCATTCCTACGAGAAGCTGACCGACGACCCGAACAGCACGGCCAAAAGCTATCGGGTTCCGGGCTGGCCGGGCACCTTCGCCGTCATCAGTACCGTTACGGAACCCTTCTGCGGCAGCTGTGATCGCCTGCGCCTGACCGCCGAGGGCAGGATGCGCAACTGCCTCTTCGCCCGCGCGGAGACCGACCTGCTCACCCCGCTGCGCGCCGGTGCCGATATCATCCCGCTGATCGAAGCGAACGTACTGGCCAAACACCCCATGCTCGGAGGCCTTCCTCCGTTCCGACCGGAAAGCCAAGAGGAGGTGCTGCACGACCTGAGCATTAGGCCGATGGTGAGCATTGGGGGGTGAACGATCAGGGTTCCGGCTTCTGGGCCATAGCGAATACCGATGGCGGAGCACCATTGTTGCTCGCCACCACACAGCGTTGTCCGTTCAGCGTGATCCAGGCCAGATCCTTGACGTTTCCGGGTAGGTGAAGCCCGCTTTCCGCTGGGGAAAGCGCACGGAATCCTCCGTCTTTCTCTTGCAGCAACACCACGCCTGTGCCGGCGTCATAACGCACCGTTTCCACTTCGGTATCGTAGTTGTTCCCTGCAACGATGATGTCCTTTCGGCCATCCCCGTTGAGGTCCGCGATCAGAATGTCGTTGATCGGTGAAGCTTGTGCGCGCATGGGTAACGGGCGCTTCTCGAACGTCCCGTTGCCCGTATTGAGGAAGACACAGCTTCTTAGTTCATGCACCTGAAGATGGTAGGCATCCCCTAGGGTTTCCGGGCTGAAGATGTTCGTCACGGTCGCGTTCGCGAAGTCGTGGAACGTGGGAAATTTATCCTTGATGAACGGCATCTGTTCACTGGAGCATTGACGGCCACGCACCGGATAGAGCGCCTTGTCCTGGTGCATGGCCAGAACGATATCCAAGGTGCCGGAACCATCAAAGTCATTCATGTACACATGGAACGGTTCTTCCTCGGAAGCGTGATATTTACTGTTGAGGCCGAGGTTTCCCGCGACGATGTCAAGGTCGCCGTCCCCATCGAGGTCATCTACCTCCACCGAGTACCACCATCCTTCTGCACCACTGAACTGACCCTGTGTGCTTTTGAACGATCCTCCGGAATTGTAGAAGATGGTCAGTGGCATCCACTCACCCACCACCACCAGATCAAGGTCACTGTCCCCGTCCATGTCCGCGAAACGCGAATCCGTGACCATGCCCACGTTCATCAGTCCAGGTGCCAGAGCAGCGGTAGCATCGGAGAAGACACCGTTGTTGTTGATCAGGAGCAAGCTCTGCGGAGCCACCGGCTAGCGGCCTGGGTCCACACGACCACCAATGAACAGGTCCGGATCCCCATCACCGTCCACATCGCCAACGGACAATCGTTGCCCACACAATCGAACGTCGGGAAGTGCTGCCG
>JAHEFL010000538.1:0-1127 GCA_024640205.1 Flavobacteriales bacterium
GACCAAGGCGAACGGAATGAAGAGCGCAGGATAGTGATCGATGAAAACGCGGCTTCCGAACCCGCTGCCGTAGTACCAGATCCACCACGCGCTGATCACGTAGGTGTTCACTGTCCAGTATGCAATGCTGAAAACGCTCCGTATGCGATCTCTTCGCCACAGGATGAATGCACAAGCTGCAGGAAGAAGCAGGATGGGCGTCCATAGAAAGAGGCCGCGGCGGAACCCGAACAGGACCTCCAGCACTTCGGGCCTGCTCCAATGGAAGCCCTCGTTGCGGTAGCCCCATTCGAACCAGTTCCCGGTCTGGATATGCCAGAGCAGCGATTGCAGGAACACCACCGACATCGCGCCGAGGATCGCAAGCATGATAACACCCGGTCGAGCGATCAAGCGTTTGATCAAGGGCATGGTGGCGGATCCCAGGATGATGGGTATGGCGATCACGACCAGGGCGTTGACCGGCCTGATGATCACGATCAGTCCAAGGAGGGTAGCCGCGCCGATCGCCCATCGTGCGTCGGCACCTGTGCCCAGCTTGTGCACCACCAAAAGGAACGCACTGATGGTGCAGAATGAATAGATATGGGACCAGCCCGGTTGAACCGCGGCATATTGCAGCAGTGTGGTACCCAGGCCGAGCCCCAGGATGACCCAGGCGGCAATGCCATCACGCACACCCATGCCACGGATCACAGCGCGAATGCACATCAACCCCAACAACAGATATACCCAGCCTCCCACGCTCACGGCTTTCATCTCGTATCGGCTGAATCCATCATGGCGCACCTTGGCGTCGCCGAGCGCGAGGTCATGTCCGATGAGGAACCAGGGTGCCATCATCACGCTCGTTCCACAGAAGTATTTGTTCAGGGTACCGGTGGGTGTGCGCTGCGTGTATTCCCAGGCGTAGGGCTCATTGCCCAGGTCGCCACGGATGAACACCGCGACCAGGTATCCGTAGTAGCCTTTCGCGTCGCTGCGGATGGTCTCCTTCCAGCCCTCGCCATCGGCGCTCTGCCACAGCACGGTCACTGTGATGATCGCCGAGAAAAGAACGACACAGAGGGTGGCGAGAAATGATCCTGTGCGAAGGGTGGCCATGATCCGATATCCGGCCGTGAAGA
>JAHEFL010000538.1:1137-2080 GCA_024640205.1 Flavobacteriales bacterium
GATCACATTGCTCCGTAGCCTCAAGAAATGTATCAGACCATCCAGCCGGTGATGGTGGTCGCGTGCGTACACAGGAATCCTAGTGCAACCCCGGCATAGACTTCAGAGGGGCTGTGATCACCGCTCAACAGTCGCGCGCTTCCAAGAACACCTGCCAGGATGATGACCATCGCGAGCAATGGAAGGATGGGTAGGGAGTGGATCACCATGACACCGGCCAGTGCTCCGATCAGGCCACCGATCCCGACCATATGCATGCTGATCTTCCAGTACAAGGTGATCAGCAGCGCGAGCAGGAGTGCGAGGAATGCGCCACCGAATAACGGAAGCACAGGCCAGTAAGCCGGAGAATGCCTCAGCAGGTAATAGGTCATTCCGAAATACAGGAGTGTCATGATGAAAGGTGCCACGCGTTGTTGCCGGTCCGGCATGCGGAGGTCATCCACCATACCGGCGCGGATCAGAAGCAACGCGCTCGTAAGGGGGAAGGCAATGGTCATTACGGCCACCATCCCGAGCAGGAAAATGCGCTGCGGGCCATGAAGAAAGAAGCCCAATTGCGGATCGACCCACAGGACAAGCCAGAGCGTGTACACCGGCATGAAGAGCGGATGTAGCAGAATGGATAAGATGTCGGTTACGCGGCGCATGGTATCAGCGACGGGCCTGGCGATCGGGCGGAGCAACATGAGAGGTCGGAACGCGGAACAGCGAACACGAAAAATGCGACATCGTCATCAAAGTTCCTTCCTCAATCGCGCGACGCTCAGGTTCAATTGCTCGCGGTATTTGGCCACGGTGCGGCGGGCGATGTTGTAGCCCTTTTCCTTCAACAACGCGGTGAGCTGGTCGTCGGTCAGGGGCTTCCGTTTGTTCTCCGCATCGATCGCGTCCTGCAGGATACGCTTCACCTCCCGGGTGCTCACCTCCTCGCCACTATCCG
>JAHEFL010000080.1 GCA_024640205.1 Flavobacteriales bacterium
CCTTTCAGCGCATCCGCCAACTCCTGAACACTGAACGGATTGGGCGTGGTCCGTGCACCGATCCAGAGCATGTCGACCCCGGCCTCCAGGCAGGCTTCCACATGCTCGGCCGTGGCAACCTCCGTCATGGTCAGCAATCCCGTTCCCTCTTTCACTTTACGCAGCCAGGGCAAGGCTGCGGCCCCGGCCCCCTCATAGCTGCCTGGTCGGGTGCGCGGCTTCCAAAGCCCGGCCCGGAAGACCCGTGTCGATCCCTGTTCAGCAATGCCCCGAGCTGCTGCAAGCACCTGATCCTCGGTCTCAGCACTGCACGGTCCCGCAATGAGCAGGGGCCTTTTAAGGCCGATACCCCATTCGGTGAAAGGCAAAGGATGCAGCGTCGATCGCGTCATGTATCGGAGGAACAAAGTTAGTCCTGCAATGGTGCACGATGTACCCGTTCGATGTCGGCCGGATATGGCCGATGGGCAAGCGGCTACTCCGCCACATCAATGCTTGAAAGCCAGGCCCGTGCTTCCTGCTCCTCCAGGAACGTCCTTGCCGGGAAGGGTGGCGCCCAATAGGTGAGGTACATCTTGGTGAACTGCTCGTTGCGCTCGTTGTGCACCACCCAAGCCACGGCCCGTGTATTGGGTTGTGGGATCCGCTCATGGTGGTTCGTAGTGATCACCGGAATATCGAAATCCAACTCCTCGGGGAAAATGAGAAGGGCACAATGCACCCGCCTATCACCAAGTGTCCGGCGCGCCTCCATCAGCGCCGTGATCCCATCCATGTTCAAGGTCACATCAGGTTTGAAATGAACCTCGATCAAGGTCGGAGAGGTGTACCCCACGAACGCCAGCGGGGTCTCCAGTTCATGGATGTGATCATCCGTCACAACGGTACAATCTAACCCCTTGTGAGGACCATTTGCAAACGGATCCTCAAGGTGTTCCTTCGGAATGCACCAACCGGCCGTCACATGCCATTCGGTGCGGAATGCGATCAACGGAGCACCAGACGGGAAGCGCCGGATGACCAGGACCCATCGATCATGACCCGAACGAGGTACTCACCCGCCTGCAATGCGGAAAGATCAAGGTCGTTGGATCCGCGGGCGATCATCACTTCCCGGCCCAGCAGGTCGAGGATCCGGATCGCCTGCACTGTTCGGTCGGAACGGATCCAAAGCGGTCCGTTCGTGGGGTTCGGGAAGAGGGCGTAACCGTGATCTTCTCTGACCGATCCGATCCCGACCGTTCCTTCGGAGATACCCCATAGATGTCGGCTGAACTGATTGGTATTGTCGAACACATTGCGGAACCCGATCCTGATATGGCCGACCGCCGCTTCAGGGCCGGTATAGAAGTAGTAGTGGAAAAGCTGTGTCGCACCCCCGTCCAGCACGATCAGCGCATCGTCCACTTCGGGTGTGTAACACACATCCAGGCACAGCGAACCACTCCATCCGGGAGGCTCGTCGTTCTGCATCCGGATCACCTGCACCTGGACCGGATCGGCCGTCGAATTGTGGATCTCCAAAGTGCCCGTGAGTGTCGTCCCGCTCGGCCCGTACACCGTGTCATTGCTTACCCACTGGATCACGAATGCACCCGGATACTCCCCTGCGTCACATTCATCCGGTAGTTCCAAGAACTCTCGGATATCACATTCCATATCATCCGGATACTTGTCATACCACCCATGTTTCACCGCGATGATACCATCGGTACCGATCACATAGGCATTGTTCGGAGCAGGACCATAATACTCCCACCAAGCGTTGCAGGGCCCGTCGATGTAAACCGGGGGGGTCACGTTCATGCTGTCCATCATCACCTCGACCATCGCCTTTCGTTCACCATAAGTGGTGGGTTGCTGGAACGTGATGCCCGCGGCCAGGTTGGTCGCACCTGGGTTCACCGCACCGAAATATGGACTGATGTCGATGATCGGGTGGGCCTCGACCGTATACACGATCACGACCTCCAACAGATCGCCGTACAAGGCCTTCATCTGGTTGATATGCCCGATCCGGTCCCGGTAAACCGGGCAGGTCCAACTCCCAGCCACCATCAACACTGGCTTACCACTTGCCAGGACGGACCCCAGGTGGAATGCATTGCCTTCCAGGTCGTACAGCCTGAAGTCAGCTGCCGTATCACCCACATGGTATCCGGCGTTCGCAATACCGCCTACCTGATCCGGAATGGGGCAGACCAATTCCGCATCACCTGGAAGGACATCCAAGCCAATGCTTGGCAACAGGTTCTGACCATGCACGCCGGGCAGGAGAGCAAGGCATGGCACCAGGATGAGAACGGACCTCATGCTACAAAGATGGGACGTGCATGATGCATGATCCAAACACCTTCGAGCGCGAACATGGTCATCGAACCACCATCCTCATTCGTGTTCATCATCAACCGGGGTCGGGGCCAGCGGACAACACCCAGTTCAATTCCGTACGGTAGTTCGCGGGATTACCTGCCTCATCCGGGTTGTTCAGGTAACGCTCCCAGAAGCGCCCCGCGCCTTGATGACCTTCCTTTACCACCCATTCGTTCAATAGGGGCCAGGCCTGTGACAGTCCTTCATAAGGCCCTTGGTACACGGTGCGCGCGACACGCTCTGCAGGTAGGACCCCGGGCACCACACGCCCTTGAGCTCTGATATCCTTGGGCACGGGAAACCCCAACTCAAAGTCGAACGTGGCTGAAGGCATTCGCAGGTGATAGGAATACATCGGCCCTGTCGGATGCAGTCCTTGGTCCTTCAGGACAGCCAGGATCTCCTGGATCGCCGGATCCATGAATTTCGGCATGTCCTTCCCCGGAATATTCAGATGAATGATGGCCGAGCGCTGTTCGGTCGTCCTTGTGATCACGGGTGGATCGATCCTAATGCCTTCTTTCCTCATCGCGAAAATTGAAGTTAGCGGGTTTGAGCGAACCGGCCGGTTGCTTCCAGGAACGGATCACCAGCGAACAACAAGCTTACCGATCGTCCGCCCGCTGGCCAGGTCTTCATGAGCTGACGCAAGCCGGTCCGCATGATATTCCTCGTGAACATGCGGTCGAAGGATCCCGGCACCATGCGCTTCGACCACCGCCCGCAGACATTCCGCGACCACCTCGGGCTTGTGTTCGCTGATGCGTAGCATGTTCACGCCCAGTATGCTCTTGCTCCGCATCATAAGGAAGATGGGCACCACCAGGCCCATGCGCCACACGAAACGCAGGGTGCCGAACATTCCACTGGACCCACGCTCCGCGCCACCGTACAATACGATGCGCCCTCCGCTGCCCAGGAGCCCCATGTCCTTCTTGAACGTGCTACCACCCACCGCATTGAAACTGACGTCCAGACGATGATCGCCCAACAGCTCACGGAGCTTGTTTGCCGGGTCACCGGTATGCCGGTCGATAGGATGCTGCACACCCATCGCCTTCAGGTGGTCCATTTTCCGCTTGCCCCCGGCCACGCCGAATACTTCACAGCCATCATGCAATGCCAGTTGTACGAGCAGTTGCCCTACACCACCTGCCGCACTGTGCACCAACACCCGTTGTCCTTTCATGAGCGGGCAGATCACCCTTGCCATGTACCAAGCCGTGCACCCCTGCGTTGCCAATGCTGCAGCTTCCCCCAGCGGCATGTCATCCGGTATCACGGCCATGGCCCTGTGGTCGGTGACCGCCATCTCCGCATAGCCACCGAAACGGGTCATTGCGACCACCCGCTTGCCGATCAGGTCCTTCGGCATTAGCGATCCGCCGCCTTCCACGCGCCCGACCACTTCGTAGCCAAGAATGCTGGGAACCGGTGGGGCATCGCGGTACAAGCCACGCGCCGCCATCACATCGGCGAAATTCAAACCGAAGCCCTCCACACGGAGCAGTGCCTGGTGTCGAGCCGGTGCCGGATCCGGATGTTCGCGCAACACGAATCCCTTGTGTGGATCTCCGTGGGAAGTCAGGGTCCAGGCTTGCATCGGTGGTCACGTTGAGCGGCGAAGGTGGGAAGAAGATGCGCTTCAAGGTCGCTCTTACCTTCGCAGCGCTGCAACCAGCGGCATTTCATTGGCACCCATGGCAGAGCTGCGCAAAGGACCGTTCGTACTTACCAATACGCTTTCCCGGAAGAAGGAGGAGTTCGTTCCCTTGGACCCACCGAACGTAGGTTTTTATTCCTGCGGACCGACCGTGTACAGCGATGTGCATCTCGGCAATGTCCGGACGTTCATGTCCTTCGATATCCTGTTCCGTTGGCTGAAGCACCTTGGGTACAAGGTGCGTTACGTGCGGAACATCACCGATGTGGGCCACCTGCTCGGCGATGCCGCGGACGGCGAGGACCGCATCTCCAAAGGCGCGCGGGCAGAGAAGCTGGAGCCCATGGAGATCGTACAGAAATACACCAATGGCTTCCACGATGTGATGCGGATGTTCAATATCCAACCACCGAGCATCGAACCCACGGCCACCGGCCATATCATCGAGCAGATCGAGATGGTGAAGCGCATCCTGGCGAACGGTTATGCATACGAGGCTAACGGCTCGGTGTACTTCGATGTGCCGGCCTATGCGAAGAAGTATGCCTATGGCGAGCTGAGCGGACGGAAGATCGATGAACTGATGGCCAATACGCGCGGTACGGAAGGGCAGCAGGAGAAAAAGGATCCGCTGGATTTCGCCATCTGGAAAAAAGCCGAGACCGAGCACCTGATGAAATGGCCCAGCCCCTGGGGGGAAGGTTTTCCCGGCTGGCACCTGGAATGCAGCGTGATGAGCACCAAATACCTGGGGCGCACGTTCGATATCCATGGCGGTGGCATGGACCTGAAATTCCCGCACCACGAATGCGAGATCGCACAAAGTGTGGCCGCCGATGGGCAGGTACCGGTGCGTTATTGGATCCACACCAATATGCTTACCGTCAACGGCCGCAAAATGGCCAAGAGCGAGGGCAATGGTTTCACACCGCAGGAACTGCTCACCGGTGAACACAAGTTGCTGGAACGTGGATACAGCGCCATGACCGTTCGCTTCTTCATGCTGCAATGCCATTATGCAAGCACACTGGACTTCAGCAACGCGGCACTACAGGCCGCGGAAAAGGGACTCGACCGTCTGATGGCGGCGATGAGCACGCTGGGAAAACTGAAACCGGCGACCTCAGCGGAAGAGGTTACCGAGGAAGCCGTGTCGGCATTGGAGCAACGTTGCTACGATGCGATGAACGACGATCTGAACACGCCTGTGATGATCGCTGAATTGTTCGAAGGTGTCCGGATGATCAATTCCGCGAACGACGGCAAACTGGCGCTCAGCGAAGGATCCATCGCGCAACTGGACCGGCTGTTCAAACTCATGGTCTTCGACGTGCTCGGACTGCTTGAAGAACAGGACGCTAAGGGGAACGATGGAGCGATGGACGGGCTGGTGCAGGAATTCATCCGGTTGAGGAATGAAGCCAAGGCACGCAAGGATTTCGCGACGGGTGATGCGATCCGCGAACGGCTTTCCGCGCTCGGTATCCTGCTGAAAGACACCAAGGACGGAACCACATGGGAACGCGCATGAGCCTATCCCTTGTTCGATCCCTCGGAAAGCCTTGGTTTCCGATCCTATTGGTCCTCTACTTCCTTCCGGGTTGCGCCCCGGAGCGAACGGATCAACCTGCGACACCGACCAAAACGCTTGCTCCGCTGCCTGCCACGCCCCTGTTCGACCAGGACAGCGCCTATGCCTTCGTGGCGAAGCAGGTCTCGTTCGGCCCCAGGGTGCCGGGCAGCAAGGCACACCAACAATGTGGTGACTGGCTGGTGGGCAAATTGAAGGGATACGGTGCGGAGGTGATCGAGCAAACGGGACAGGTCTCCGTGTATACCGGCCAGAAGATCCCCCTGCGCAACATCATGGCCCGGTGGAACCCGGAAGCGAAGGACCGGATCCTGCTCTTTGCGCATTGGGACACCAGACCTTTCGCGGATAAGGATGACGAGCGTCGCAACGAGCCCATCGATGGTGCCAATGACGGTGCTAGCGGCGTGGGACAGTTGCTGGAGATCGCCCGGCACATGGCGGGCAAACAGCATGGACCGGGGGTGGACATCCTGCTCACCGATGTGGAGGATTACGGACAACCGAGCGGTACCATGGGCATGGATGAGAACAGTGTGGATACCTGGGCGTTGGGTGCGCAGTACTTCGCCAAGAACCCTCCCGTGCCAGGATATTCGGCACGCTTCGGCATCCTGCTGGACATGACCGGTGCACGGGACGCGCTGTTCTACCGGGAATCGTTGAGCATGCAGATGGCTCCCGCCATCGTGAACCGGATCTGGAAGACCGCGGCGAGCATGGGTCACGGCGATCGCTTCATCAACGAGACCAAATATTTCGTGGGCACGGATGATCACGTGCCGATCAACCGTTACCTGCGCATTCCCAGCACGGACATCATCCAGTACGACCCGGGGACCAAGGGCTTCGGAACCCATTGGCACACGCACGAGGACAACATGGAGGTGATCGACAAGGAGACCCTGCGCATCGTGGGTCGCGTGGTGTTGGAAGTGGTATGGCAGGAGCGCTGAGCCCGTCCAGGAACTCCTCTACCGCAATAACGTGACCGTGCCCATCACGTCCTTGCGATCCTGATACGGCAGTCTGTAGGACATCCGGTACACATAGACGCCATCCTGCGAAAGCGCGCCGCCAGAGGTGCCATCCCACTTGCCGAAGGGGTCCTTCGTCGCATAGATCCGCTCCCCCCAGCGGTCGAAGATCTCCACCGCGAATTCCTCCGGCTGGCAATCGCCGCTCCAACGCCAGGCATCGTTCACCCCATCCGCATCCGGCGTGAAGGCCGATGGCACGAAGACGCTGCATGAATCCGAACAATCCGGCACCCGGACGATACGCTCCACCTGCACCGTTCCACAACTGAGCTCAACATCCATCGTGACGAGCACCTCCTCCTCAGTGGTCTCGAAAAGAACGAGTGGATCGCTCATCCAGTGATCCGGGGCGGCACCATGGAAGGTCCAATGCACACCGATCA
>JAHEFL010000539.1 GCA_024640205.1 Flavobacteriales bacterium
TCTTCCTGGGCTTGCGTAACGCCATTTTCGTGGGGCTGGCCATTCCGTTGAGCATGATGCTCAGCTTCACGGTGCTCAATATCATGGGGATCACCCTGAACATGATGGTGCTGTTCAGCCTGGTACTGGCCCTGGGTATGCTGGTGGACAACGGCATCGTCGTGATCGAGAACACGCACCGCTTGATGAGCGAAGGACAGACGCCCATCCGGGCCGCCAAGAACGGGATCGGAGAGGTGGCCTGGCCCATCATCGGTAGCACCGCCACCACGGTCGCGGTATTCGTTCCGCTCATGTTCTGGCCCGGCATCATGGGGGAGTTCATGAAGTTCCTTCCGCTCACGCTCATGGCCGTGCTGGCCAGTTCCTTGTTCGTGGGTCTGGTCATCAATCCTATGCTCGCGTCACGTTACATGCGGGTCACACAGGACGGCCCCACGCGCTTCCTCACGTTCGTGGTGGGCAAGTGGATGCTCATCATCGGTCTTGCCTTCAGCTTGCTGGGTTATTTCGGCGGCATCAAGGTCCTCTTCACGCTGGGTAACCTGGCCGTTGTCTTCGCACTCTTCGGGTATGTGAACCACTATTTCCTGTATCCGGCTTCGGTCCGCTTCCAGACCATCACGATGCCGCGCTTGGAGGAACGGTACCGTGGTTTCCTGTCCTGGGTATTGCAGGGAAGGCGGCCTCGCTTCATGTTCCTTGGCACCATCGGCCTGTTGGTGCTGTCGTTCATGCTGTTGGGCATCATTCCGCCCAAGACGCTCTTCTTCCCGATCAACCAGCCGCAGTACGTGAACGTCTTCATCGAGAAGCCGATCGGCACCGACATCAAGGAGACCAATGAAACGACCAAGCTCGTCGAGGAGCGTGTGTTCGAGCTGTTGAAGGACCCCGAGTACAACGTCGAGGTGATCGACACGCTGCCGGATGGTACAGTGGAGAAGCGCATGGAGAATTACCTGGTGAGCTCCGTGATCGCTCAGGTGGGCGAAGGCACGAGTGATCCGATGGCGGGGCCCTCGCTGGCAGCCACACCGCATAAGGGACGTGTGCAGATCAGCTTTGTGAAGTACGCTGAACGCAGGGGTGTCAACACCCTGGATGTAATGGAACAGGTGCGGCAGGCGGTGCGTGATGTCCCCGGCGTATCGGTGATCGTGGACAAGGATCCCGCCGGTCCGCCGGCAGGCAAGCCGATCAACATCGAGATCAAGGGCGATGATGTGAACGGCTTGATCGTGGAGGGGGAGAAACTTCGGCAGTTCCTCATCGCACAGCACATCGCCGGTGTGGAGGAGTTGAAGCTGGATGTGGAAACGGGCAAACCGGAAATGCCGGTGACGATCGACCGTGCCAAGGCGGGCCGGTACAACGTGAGCACGTATGCCATCGGCGATGCCATCCGTACGGCGCTCTATGGTCGCGAGGTCAGCACCTACAAGGAAGGGGAGGATGATTATCCCGTGAACATCCGCCTGAAGGACGAGTACCGGTACGATCCCGAAGTGCTCACCAGCATGCGAGTGACCTTCCGCGACCAGACGAACGGGCAGATCAGGCAGGTGCCGATCAGCGCATTGGCCACCACGGAGTACACGAGTACGTATAGCGGAGTGAACCGCAAGGACCTCAAGCGTATGGTACAGGTGCAGAGCAATGTGCTCAGTGACTTCACCCCGGACGAGGTGGTGAAGAAAGTGCAGGAGGCCATGAAGGGCTACGAGAAGGATCCCCGCTACAGTTATGAGTTCACGGGCGAGATCAAGGAACAACAGAAGCAGATGGCCTTCCTGAGCACGGCACTGCTCATCGCGTGCTTCTTCGTGTTCATGATCATCGTCACCATGTTCAACAGCAGCAGTACACCGGCGATCATCATGTTCTCTGTGATCTTCAGCTTGATCGGTGTGTTCCTCGGCTTGATCGTGTTCCGCATGGAGTTCGTGATCATGATGACGATGATCGGGATCATCTCCCTGGCGGGGGTGGTCGTGAACAACTCCATCGTGTTGATCGATTTCTTCGAGCTGCTGCGCGCGCGTAGACGGCAGGCGCTCGGCTTGAAGGAAGGAGA
>JAHEFL010000540.1 GCA_024640205.1 Flavobacteriales bacterium
GTGTCGATGAAGGTGTGCCTGGCCGAGTACTGCGCGCTCGCCATCGATCGCTTGGGCATGCACCTCTCCGTGGACCCCGTGGTGGTCTATCCCGACCCTTGTGGGTTGTACGTGGATGCACATGTACAGAGTGCGCCGGGTGTGTTCTTCACCGATACGGTGCAATGGATGACCGTTTCCGGTGATTACATCGCCCTGGGCGGTGAGCAATACATCAGCATTGGCAACTTCATTCCTTTCGAGGATGTGGAGACTATGGCGGTGGAAGGGACCTCCAGCCTGCCATCTGCCTATTACTACATTGATGATGTGGTCGCGGAGCAATGCGATGTTCAGACCGGCATAACGGAACAAGACTCGGAGCTGGAGGTACGCTGGGACGCGGTATCCGGAGCTTGGGTCATGGAACTGGCCATTGGTGGCACCCTTGATTTGTTCGACCTCGGTGGTCGGGTGGTGCATCAAGCTCGTGCCGCGCAGGGGCGCAACCAATTCGATCTGTCAGGACTCCCCGCAGGTACGTATGTCTGGTCCTTGCGCACCAACAGCGGGGAGCGGCTCGTCACCAGGGTCGCGCTGCCCTGATCAGTCGGTCTGCTCCTCCGCGCCAAGCCTGTATTCCAACACCTTCACAAGGTCGCTGAGCATGGCGCCTTTGTAGGCATCCGTGTCCTTGCCAACTTCTTTGCGCAAGCGCACCAAACCGAGTCGCGCCGCTTTCTCAGGCCATATCTCCTGGTTCTCGATCACCGTCAGGCATTCGAAGCATTCCTCCGCGTTCCCTTCCAAGGCCAGCGTAATGAATAGGTCCAGATGCTCCCGTACATCGAGACCGGCGTTCCAGAAGGTGGCGAGCACGGTCTGCCGCACAGAGCGAAAGGTCGGGTCCTCGAGGGCGCTGATCAACTCAGCAACGGCGTCCTTCGCTTTCACCTGGAAGAGCAGTTCGGCGATCCGTTGCTGGATGCGCGGGTCGCTCTGGCGCACCAAGGCGGCCAGCAGTGGCTTGATCGCGCGGGCATCACCCTGTGCCTCGATCCGGGTGAGGGCGGTGAGTACCTGCGCATCGTCGTCGCTCAGCAGCGAGGCGAAGGCCAGGTCCATGCGGCTCTTTTTCGTTGCGGTCATATCGCCGCGAAAGTAAGTCGGGTGGGAGCGGCTGCCCCGGAAATGACGATGGACCCGTTCGGGTCCATCGCGGAATGCGTATCGAAGGTGGATCAGAGGGATACGTAGCTCCGGCGGCTGGGCTGGCGCTTGAACTTGTAGGACACCTCCAAGCTCAGGAAGCTGATGGTGTCCATCAGCCCCGGGTTCCCGCGTCGGCTGGTTATCACCCCTTCGGTGCCGTCGGTTCCCCACCCGGTCGGGTCGCTGATGTAGCGGGCGAGTTCCTGACGTGTCGGGTCATTGGCATAAGCGGCATCGATCTCAGCATAGGTAGCGTAGCGCTCGCTCACATCATCCACCTTGTCGTTGGTGAACATGTAATACTGGAACTCCATCCCGACACTGATCTCCTTGGTCACCATATAGCGGATGCCCATGCCCATGGGAATGGCCACATGCCAGGGAGAACCTTGAGCGCCGCCTCGCGATTCGCCTGTGCCGTAATTGCCTTCTGTGACCCAGTCGTAGAGGTTCGTCTCATACGTACCATCCCGCTCTATGATGTTCGCTTCGTTGGCAGGGGTATCGCGCGGCGCATCGCGCACCGTACCATCGTCCCAGAAATAGTAGCGGTTCTCGATGTTCGCATCCCCACGGAACAGGTCCGCCTTCGCCTGGCCGTAGAACACGCCCAAACCGATGTGGAAGTACATGAAGAAGCGCTGTTGGAAGAGCGGCCGGTAAGGCTCGCGATAGGCGTTCAGTACCAAGTGCCCTGATGCTCCGAACATGTCGTTGCGGAAGCTGAGCCCTCGCTTGTAATTCTTCAACTCGTTCACCGCCATGCCGGATATCATGGCCGTTTCGTCATAGCCTGTACGAAGCCAGCTCAGGCGTGCCTCGGTGGTGAGGGAGCGGGTGACGTATCGTTTCTTGTTCGGCAGGAAATCACGGAAGGTGAGCTG
>JAHEFL010000541.1 GCA_024640205.1 Flavobacteriales bacterium
CTTCTATGAATATGACGGTGACAACACCCCTGTCATCCGTGGCAGTGCCCTTGGTGGACTGAACGGTGAGGAGAAGTGGGTGGAATCCGTAATGGCACTCATGGATGCTGTGGATACCTGGATCCCTGTCCCACCCCGTGAGGTTGACAAGCCGTTCCTGATGAGCGTGGAGGACGTATTCTCCATCACAGGTCGTGGTACGGTCGCAACTGGTCGTATTGAGACCGGTGTGATCAAGACCGGCGACGAGGTGGAGATCATCGGCATGCAGGAGGAGAAGATGAAGAGCACCTGCACTGGTGTCGAAATGTTCCGCAAGTTGCTGGATCGTGGTGAAGCTGGGGATAACGTTGGTCTTTTGCTCCGCGGTATCGAAAAGGACCAGATCCGTCGTGGTATGGTCATCGCCAAGCCCGGTAGCATTACTCCACACACCGAGTTCAAGGCTGAGATCTATGTGTTGAAGAAGGAGGAAGGAGGTCGTCACACCCCGTTCCATAACAAGTATCGCCCCCAATTCTACTTCCGTACCACGGACGTTACCGGGGAGATCACGATGGAAGCCGGTCGTGAGATGATCATGCCGGGTGATAATGTGACCATTTCCGTCAAACTGATCGTTCCGATCGCCATGGACAAGGGCCTCCGCTTCGCTATCCGCGAAGGTGGACGTACCGTTGGTGCCGGACAGGTAACGGAGGTCATCAAGTAATTCGGACCAATAGAACCGGAGGCGAGGCCGTTCCGATGAAGATCGGGACGGCCTTCGCCGCCGAAAAGGATCACCAGGTAGAACGAACGGGTGTAGCTCAATTGGTAGAGCGACGGTCTCCAAAACCGTAGGCTGCGGGTTCGATTCCTGCCACCCGTGCCAAAGAGAACGAAAACGTGGCCAGCTTCAAGACATACCTGACCGAAAGCTATACGGAACTCGTCCATAAGGTCTCCTGGCCTACGTGGAAGGATCTTCAGAGCAGTTCCATCGTGGTTCTTGTGGCCGCGCTGTTGGTTTCGCTCATCATCTTCCTCATGGACTACGTCTTCGGGGTGCAGAACATGGGTGATACCAATCCTTGGAAAGGTCTACTCGGGTTCATCTACAAACTCATTGGTTGAGATGTCCCAGGGAGCCAAAAAATGGTATGTCATCCGGGCCATCAGTGGCAAGGAGAAGAAGGTCAAGGAATTGATCGATCTGGAGATCTCCCGTTCCAACATGGGGACGTACATCTCACAGGTGCTGATCCCAATGGAAAAGTTCTTCCAGATCCGTGAAGGGAAGAAAGTGAGCAAGGAGCGGAATTTTTTCCCTGGATATGTGCTCATGGAAGCGGACCTTACAGGAGAGATCGCGCATAGTATCAAGAACCTCCCGAATGTGATCGGGTTCCTGGGTGCGGAAAAGGGAGGGGAGCCGGTTCCCCTTCGACAGAGCGAGGTGAACAGGATCCTGGGTACAGTGGATGAGCTGGCCGATGCGGACGCCACGAACCACAATCCCTATCACATGGGTGAGAACGTGAAGGTGATCGACGGTCCGTTCAACGGATTCAATGGGATAATCGAGGAGATCAACGAGGAGAAGAAGAAACTCAAGGTGATGGTCAAGATCTTCGGAAGGAAGACGCCACTGGAGTTGAGCTTCATGCAAGTGGAAAAGGATCAATAAAGGATACCATCGGCTGGTGATAGCCGGTCATTGAAAGAAGCAACAACACGTCCAAGCTGACCCCCGGGAAGGCGCTAACCAGGACACAAAACAGGAAAAATGGCAAAAGAAGTAGCAGGCCTCATAAAACTCCAGATCAAAGGAGGTGCGGCCAACCCCTCCCCGCCCGTGGGACCGGCGCTCGGCGCCAAGGGGGTGAACATCATGGAATTCTGCAAGCAGTTCAATGCACGCACGCAGGACAAGGCCGGTAAGGTGCTGCCTGTGGTGATCACCGTGTATGCGGACAAGTCCTTCGACTTCATCATCAAGACCCCACCTGCAGCTGTCCAGATCATCGATGCGGCAAAGATCAAGGGTGGAAGCGGTGTTCCTCACAGCCAGAAGGTCGGTTCCATTTCTTGG
>JAHEFL010000542.1 GCA_024640205.1 Flavobacteriales bacterium
CTCACGAGGTACACGCCCGCAAGTACCACCCCGATCATTCCGATCTGCCCCATCGTGACCACCTCATGGTCCGCGATGCCCCATCCGATGGCCACCACAGGCATGAGGTAGGTGACGGAGCTTGCTGTGAGGGCACTGGTGTGCTGCAGAAGCATGTTCCAGAGCACTAGGGCCAGGGCGGAGCTGAGAACGGCCAGCGCCACCACGTGCAGGAAGGCGCTCCATCCGTGCGGATGTGACATCAAGGTGGTGGGTAATCCACTCGTCAGGCACAGCACCACGGCAATGGGGCCCACGAAGGTGAGGGCGAGCACCGAGATGGCGATCGGCGGAAGACCATACAGGTAGTGCTTCACGATGTTGCCACTGAATCCATAGCAGAGTGTGCCGAGCACGGGCAGCATGGCGTAATAGGACCAGGACGGCAGCCCGTCCCCTTGTTTGAGGGCGATCAAACCCACTGCACCGGCCAGGCCCAGCAGGACACCGATGATATGGATGCTGCGCAGGTGTTGCGCGAAAAAGGCGACCCCCACGATCAGTGTCATCAGGGGAGTGAGTCCGTTCAGCATGCCGCTCAAGGAACTGTCGATGCGGGTCTGTGCCGTGGCATAGAGGATAGCAGGAATGCCGTTCCCCAGGATCCCGGAGGCCATCAAGGGTTTCCAGTGCTTCACCAGGAGTCCGACATGTCGGAAGAGCAAGGGGGACAAGGTGGCCCAGGCGATAGCTATCCGGGCTGTGGCCAGCTGCCACGAAGACAGAACCGGTTCCCCTTCATGGAACAGCCCCCGTTTCATGAGGATGAAGGAGCTGCCCCAGATGAGCGCCAGGATGATCAACAGGACCCATACAATGAAAGACGAGCGATCGCGTTGCATCCAAGGAGGCCGAAAAGGCGGGCGAAGTTAGCCCTGGGCCGGGCGTATTACTTTTGTAACCTATGGGGGGTCTTGAGCGTCCCATGAACGAATACGGCATAACCCATGAAGTACCGGTCCTATTTCCCGCTTTTCGCGATCCTGGCCCTGATCATTGCCTGTGGACAACACGGCGAGCAGGGCGACGCATCCTCCATGGCTGCCGCGGCCGGCTTTGACCGCGTGGTGAAGGAGGTGAGCATCTCGACCGGTGATCCGGTGACCATGGCTGACCTGAAGATCGAGGGCATGAGCTGTGAAATGATGTGCGGTGGAGCCATCAAGAAGGCGCTCGCCAAGATCGAGGGGGTAACCTCCACGGAGATCGTATTCAACGAAGGCGATGAGCTTGATCATGCGGTGGTGACCTATGATGAGGGCCAGGTGACCGATGCACAACTCGTCGATGCGGTGAGGGCCATTCACGATGGACAGTACAAGGTCCTGGCGGTGATCGTCACGAAACAGGTGCGTTCCTCCGCGTCCACCAGCGATGAACCTTCACGTACCTCCGAGAACAAGGGTGTCAGTGCGTATTCGCCGGCAGCCATTCTCCTGCCAAGCTTGATCACCCTGCTCACGCGCATCCTGCAGCACTGAGCTGTACAACTGCAACACAGAAAAGGGGCTTCGGCCCCTTTTTTCATGGTACACGGCGACTTGATCGATGCAGTGAAGAACGAGGTTGAGGGCGTGCAGATTCTCAGGGTGCCTACTCCGAAAGACATTTAACAGCAGATAGACGCAGATACACGCGGATAACGGCGTAAGGCTAGGTGCGACGCATTCCATCATCCGTGTTCATCATTGTGGATCCGTGGTTCCCTTTCTTCCACTCCAAGCGCTGACAGGTGCTGAGGGATGGATCCGATCGCCTTGGGTGTTCCATGTGTGCGTGATGCCCGGGATACCTTTGTACCCCCATGGCACCAATCGCCGAGCAAGCCCTTCGCCCTGTTGTTCAATGGTTGTTGATCGGCTGCGTCATGATCGCGTGCATGGTGGTCATCGGTGGTATCACAAGGCTTACGGATAGCGGGCTCAGCATCACGGAATGGAAACCGATCTCGGGTGCCCTACCTCCCCTGAACGAGGCACAGTGGCAGGCCGAGTTCGAAGCGTATAGGCGCATCCCGGAGTACACGCTCGTCAAT
>JAHEFL010000543.1 GCA_024640205.1 Flavobacteriales bacterium
ACGCACGATCATCGTTGACGATGAACCGGCTGCGCGATCACGCATCGCAAGGCTTCTCGGACAGGATCCGGAGATCGAGGTAATTGACGAATGCCGCAATGGCCACGAGGCCACCGAAGCGGTTCACAAGTTGAGGCCGGACCTCCTCTTCCTGGATGTGCAGATGCCGGGCATGGACGGCTTCCAGGTGATGGATCAATTGAAGCCCTTGAAGGGGAGCGGACTGATGCCCTTCGTTGTTTTTGTCACGGCACACGATCAGTACGCATTGAAAGCCTTCAACGTGAACGCTGTGGACTACCTGCTCAAACCATACGACGATGAACGCTTCCATACTTCACTGGAGAAGGCAAAGAAGTTCATCGACATGCGGATGAACAGCAAGCTGACCGGCAAGCTCATGGACCTCATGCGCGAACACATGCATGCCAGCAGCGAATACACCGAGAGCTTTACGATAAAGGACAAGGGCCGCGAGCGGAAGATCGCCGTGGACGACCTGATCTATTTGCGTGCCGAAGGGAATTACCTCTGCCTGCAATTGAAGGACAAGCATTATCTGCACCGGATGACCATGAACGCCGTGGAGACCGAACTGGACCCCACGCGCTTCCTGCGTATCCACCGCAGTTACATCGTGAACCTGGCGCAGGTGCGTGCAACACGCTATAGTGGCAATAACGAGTTCATCTTCACCATGGCGAACAATGAACGCATCGTTAGCGGACGCAGTTACAAGGAATCGATCGCGCAGGTTCTGCTGGAACAGAATGCCTGAGACCAGCTTTTCCGCACGACCAACAATCTTTTCAGGACCATGAGATCTCTTCTACTCTTCGCAACTTCCCTACTACTCAGCCTACCTGCGGTCGTTCACGGTCAATGGACCTTCCTGGACCTGCCGGTGGAAAGCCAGGCGGCGCATGTGATGCAACGGGTCGGAACGACCGACCTCCATGTGGCGTACAGCAGGCCATCCGTGAATGGCCGCACCATATGGGGAGGTATCGTTCCCTATGATCAGCTGTGGCGTGCCGGTGCGAACGAGAATACCGTGTTCACGACGACCAGCGATATCCGCGTGGAAGGAAAAGAGCTCAAAGCGGGAACCTATGGTCTGCACATGATCCCTACAACTTCCACTTGGACCATCATCTTCAGCAAGGACCATGCATCATGGGGTTCCTATTTCTACAACAAGGAACGGGATGCCCTGCGTGTCACAGTAACCCCGAAGGCAACGCCTATGACCGAGGTCCTTACGTACGACTTCGCACCTGTCACATCGAAGAGCGCCACGTTGAACCTGCGCTGGGAGAAGCTGGAGGTGCCGGTGCGCATCGAGGTTGACGTGCATGCCGTAGTGCTGGCCCGAATGGATGATCAACTCAAAGGACTGAGCGCGTTCAGCTGGGAGCCATGGTACGAGGCGGCACGCTACTGCTACGATGAAAAGATCGGTGGCGATCGGGTGATGGCCTGGCTGGATCGAAGCATCGCAGCCCGACCGAATTTCGAAAATCAGAGCCTGAAAGCAGAGGTGCTTGCTGACCGGGGAAAAAAGGAGGAAGCGGAAACCTTGAGGAAGAAAATGCTCGCCTCTGCCACGAACGGGGAACTGAACCGCTACGGGTACCAATTGCTCCAATCAGGCAAGAAGGCGGAAGCCGTGAAGATCTTCGAACTGAATGCCAAGCGCCACGCGGACGACCCGAACGTGCATGACAGCCTGGGCGAAGGATACATGGCGAACGGTCAGAAGAAGGAAGCGATCCAGGCGTTCAAAAAGAGCTTGAGCATGGGTCCTCCTCAGAATGTAAAAGCAAATTCCATCCGTTGTTTGAAGGAACTCGGGGTGGATACAAGCGCTTGGGAGGGAACGAAGGGTTGATCTATTCTAGCCACTGGCTGCTGGCTCCTGGCTATTTCCGTATAGCTACGCCCAAATGCTATTTCCACTTGGACGTAAATAGCCAGCAGCCAGTAGCTAGCAGCGAACAGCCAGAAGCCAGCACCTGAGCTACGCATTCAAAACCCCCATGAAGGCTCCCATCTTCCGTTGAAGTGTGAC
>JAHEFL010000544.1 GCA_024640205.1 Flavobacteriales bacterium
GCGCTTCCATGCCGAGCTGGTGGCAAAAGGCTATCCGGCTGTCCGCCTGCCGCGCTATGGCGAACTGGACCCTGTTGCCTACGGCAGCTACGCCACGCGTTCCGAAGCACTGGAAGCCTTGGCCGATGTACGGTCCGCTACGTCGGCTTCCGCATGGTTGCTGGTGCGCTGATCCACCGCATGGTCCTGACTTAACTTCGTACCCCGAACACGCGTTGATGGTGGTGGAGAACACGATAGACCTGGAAGCATGCACGATCTCCTTCCTGGAGAAGGATACGGTGCATACCCACTTCAAGGACAACAGGACCGTAAGCACGGAAGAGGTGCAGGCCATGTTCGATGCCATTGAAGCGGCGCGGAAGGGACGCAAGGTCCTCCTCATGGTCACCGTGGGGAATGACACCACGATGAGCAGTGAATCCCGGGCTTATGCGTCCAGTGAGGTTTCCAATCGCCTGATCGCGGCGGATGCCATCGTGGTCCGGGACTTCGGCCACCAGCTCGCTGCCAATGTGTTCGTCCGTCACCACAAACCGGCCCGCCCCATCAAGATGTTCCCGGACAAGGAGAGCGCGATGGAGTGGCTCAAGAGCCAGCACCACCTGATCGATCAATGACATTTCGCTCCCTTGCCTTGGCGCTTACCGCCCTTCTCTTTCCCTTCCTGTGTCTGGCCCAAGTGGTCTTGACCCCGGAAGCCCGCAGTATCCGTACCTCCAAGGCCGAGGTGGTGGCCCTGGCCATTTCTCCCAGGGGCGATCAGCTGCTGGTGGGTCTGGACAAGGGTGCTGAATTGATCGACCTGGAGAGCGGCAAACGCATCCATGCATTCCCGTACAGTGAGGATGGTGGTACCGCCGTCTATTCCGTGGGCTTCAACGAGAACGGGGAATATGTGGTGCTGATCGGGTACAGTGGCAAGCGTACCGTTTGGAGCGTGAAGAGTGGGAAACAGGAGAAGGTGTTGAGCGATCACCGCTGGGTGCCGGATCCGCGCGCGGTGAAAGCCATGGGCCTGGACATGAAGAACTCCACCTTCGATCGCTTCTACCAGCAGAGCGAGGCGAGCGTCGGCAACTATTCCGCGCGTACCGGAAAACACGGCCTCGTGGAATTCGTGGATGCGGAAGGCACCGTGGTGCAGAAGCTCGAATTCCCGGATAGCAAGGACCAGCACCACCGCACTCCTTTGCTGGTGCATGAGGATCACTTGCTGGCCGGGACGGACAGCGGCAGCGTCCTGTTCTATTCGATCCCCTGATCGTCCAGCGCTTCCAGCGCGGACAGCACGTGGGCTTTCGCGTTCAACGCATCACGGAAGGCGCCCACGATCGTTCCCTCCTTATTGATCACGTAGGTGACCCGACCCGCCCACAGGCCCAGGATCTTGTGCACCTCGAAATCCTTGTTGGCCTTGCCATCCACATCGCTCAGCAGTGTGAAAGGCAATCGCCAGCGCGTCGCGAAGCGTCGGTGGGATTCGACGCCATCACGGCTCACCCCGATCACCACGGCGTCATGCGCTTCGATGTCCTCCATGGAATCCCTGAAGGCGCAAACTTCGATCGTACAAACCGGCGTGTCGTCCTTGGGGTAGAAGAAAAGCACCACGTGGTGCTTGCCCTGGAACTGTTCCAATGTGACCATGCTGCCATCCTGGTCCGGCAAGGACATGGGAGGTGCTTGGGTGCCGGGTCGTAGCATGTTCGTTCAACGGGAGCCCGAAGGTAGCCCTCGGATGGCCTGCTACTTTTGCGCGGCCCATCCAATGGCCCTTTGCTCATGACCTCGAAACCTGTTAGTGACAGTTACGCTGAGACCACGCACATCGTTCTGCCCAACGACACCAACACGATGGGCAATTTGTTCGGTGGTCGCTTGTTGGAATGGTTGGACATCTGCTGCGCGATCACCGCGCACCGTCATTGCAAGCGGGTGGTGGCCACCATTGCGGTGAACAACGTGAGCTTCGACCGTCCCATCAAGCTGGGCGACTTCGTGACCATCCGCAGCCATGTGAGCAGGGCCTTCGGCACCAGCATGGAAGTGTGGGCCGATGTGAGCGTG
>JAHEFL010000545.1 GCA_024640205.1 Flavobacteriales bacterium
ACTCCACCTTCAGGTGCATAGAGGCTTCCGTCCCCCCTGTAATGCCACTGGAGGATATCAACCACATCCACCAGGGATGATCTTTTTGGATCATTTAAGATGGCATCCTGGACATCCCTGGTCCCGGGAAGCATCACAAGCACATTTTTGTCATTTTCCCTTTCCCACTCCCCGATGACGTCCAGCCAGAACTCCACGAAATGCAGAGGCCCGGTGTATTCCACACCCAGGTGGTGAATGATGTTGTGGTTGTCCCTGAATTGATCCAGGCTCTTTCGAATGTATTCACGGTGGAAATGATTCCGTACCACGTGTGTTGTATCGTAAAACGCTTCCGCCATGTAAACGCGCTTGTCACCGGCATAGTGCGGAGGTTCCGCAAAACCCAGGTGGTTGATGTTGTTGGCGGAACGCCATGGATAATCCACCCAGTGGGCCCCTTCTTCGATGATGTTGTGCTGCAGGTAATGCTCCTGAATGAAGAGCAGTCCCTTCTGGTCGGCCAGGTCTGCAAAGGTTTTAAGCCTGGACCAGTACCAGGAGTTCCATTTGTTTAAATCGTATTTGCTGAGCCGGTCATAGGCCTCACCCTGGCCACTCCGGCTAAACGGCTGCTCGTAAAAAGGAGTCCACACATCGGCATCAGCCCGGCGGTTCCGGGCATGGTCATCACGCCTGCGTTCATACCACAGCGCTGGAAAATGCTGCATGGCAACGACATGATCCCTTTTCATGTCAGCAGTGAGTGTGTCCAGGTCATCCGTAAGGCCCCGTCCCGTTCGCCCGGGTACGAAACGGGTAAGATTCGGATTCGCGCGTGCCAGGTCATTGGGCCTTGTGGACCCCCTCCAAAGGGAAGTCCTGGCTCTTCTGCCCGTAACCACCTGACGGCCTTTAACCACCTGCCCCCTGATTACATCAACAGGAGGTGAAACCTTGACGTTCAGCCGGCATTCCTTTACCAGGGTATCATTGAAAACAATTGATCCGGTTATATCAGAGTGAATGGGATACATTGAGATCATGCTGTCGATCCACCGGTCCATGAGCAGGTCCGGGCGCTTTGACCGGTCACCCATCCCCACTGCGTATTCTGGTGTGGGAGCAGTGGTTTCATCCGACTCGTAGATGAGGATCTTCTCATGCTCAATGGCCCTTCCCCCGGTCCGGTCATCCAGCTGGGCATAAAAAAGACTCTCAGGTTTCAGAAAGGTATGAGGCCGTTCATGGTGTCCGTTCCCGTATCCCTGGGCCCAATTTCCATACGCCCAGTTCTGCGCGGTGGGCGGCGAAGGCAAATGGATCTGGGCTGCCCGGCATTGCCAGCAAAGAGAGTTGGCCGCGCTCCAACCCCCTCCCTGTCCGTCCACATCGCGGTAGGCAAAACTGATGTTGCCTCCGTCGACAGTTACTTTATCGAACAAAACACCCGTGGCCCAGCCCCCTGTGGATCCGCTAAAATGAAAGGGCAAATGGTCATAACACTGTACAAAAGCATTTGGCCCGGGCGCCGTGAAACCCACCGAAAATCCATGGTATGCATGTTTGGCGTAACACCTCTGGAACAGTACCTGCTGACCAATGGTGTGGAACGCGTAACGCCTGAAGTTCCCGATCTCTCCCACCGGGCACAGCGATTTACAATCTTCAACCGTGACGCGCCTGGCCCCTTCCCAGATAGCGATGGCCGAACTTACAAAATGAACTGCCTCCACCCTTCTTACCCAGGCATCGTTCACATGATTCATGGTGATTGCCATCCAGCGGTGGTTCTCATCTTTCATATTGGTGGTGTCAAATGAAGAGGCGCAGCAGAGGCTTTCCACACCCACATTGCGGATCCTCCCCTCCCAGGTCAGGATGGCCACATTGCCACCCCCATAAGCTGGATCCAACGAATTGGTAATGGGTGCATCCAGGGTAATTGATGTTGAAGAAACATCCACCACCGTGCGGTCCCAGTGAATATCGAAATCACCCGGATTCCATTTGGTAAGTGAATAGGTCACATAACCCCCTATGTTGTTTGTGCCGGTTTTTTCTATCCATGCTTCTGTAGAGGGACGGTTC
>JAHEFL010000081.1 GCA_024640205.1 Flavobacteriales bacterium
TCTTGCCTATCTCCACCCTGGAAACCTTTACCCCGAGCCTTTCCTGAAGATCCTGGTAGAGCATGGTCCTGTTCGCCGGTTTGATCAGGTCGATGCGCTCATAGATCAATTGCTTCATGGCCTCGTGCCTGGTGAGCCAGAGGTGTTCCAGGGCATAGGTCACGAGCAGGATCATGCCATCGGTGAACAACAGTTCGGAAACGCTGACCTTCTTGCTCGCCAGTGAGTTGATCACCGCAATGGAGATGACCGCGAAGAGGTAGGTCATGTCCTTGATGCTGATCTGTTCCGTGCGATAACGGAGCACGCCGAATATGGCGAACAGGCCGAAGGCGAAACCGATGCTCAGCTTCACGCTGTTCAGCAGTACGCACAGGAAGAAGATGAGGATGTTGAACAGGAAGTAGGTGAAGAGGTAGTCCTTCTTGCGGTGGATAGGGTAGTAGATCAACCGGATAAGGATGAACAACACCACCACATTGACACCGAATTTGAACAGGAGTTCCCACATGTCATTGTGGAAGAGCGGCATACCGAAGATCTTCATGTTCCTTACGGGGTCAGTTTCACGCGGCCTCTCGCAGCCGTTGAAGCATCAATAATACTTTCTTGAACGCATTGTGTTTCACCGGCCGGGCCATCATGAGCATTCCGATGCAATACTTGCTCATCCCGGCTGGTCGTATCCCCTCGGAACGCATGATCCGCGCAAAGGGTGACCGACGGTCGATCCTGGATTGCTTCAGCTCCGCCACCACGATATCGCCAAGCGCGTGCTCCTCCCTCGGACCTGAGAATGTGAGCCCAACATCCATGGTCAGGCGCTCGGTAAGGTCGCGATGTACGAAGGTGTAGCGGGTGAAGTGGTTCCACAGTACGGCTTCCAAGGGCCTGTCCTCACCGATGGCCTTGGCGATGAAACGACGATGCTCCTCCGATAACTGCTCGGGTATGGTATCCACGCGCATCCGGGCCTTGTCCGTACGCCCCCGCCCTGTCTTCCGCTTCACCTCCAGGAAAGCGAGTCCGCTACCCAGGTACTCGCGGAAGCGGACCTTGCTCCGGAAGGTCCGTCGATTATGATGATCGCGATAGTTCAGCAGGTCGGGAGTGTCGTAATACAGGCTCCTGTACCGGCTGCCGCGTACCCCATCGATCTCCAGCAGGCGGTAACTCCTGGTCATCCTTTCCAGCACCGACGGCAGTTGCGGGCCAGCGAACACGTATTTCGTATCCATCCGGTCCTGAAGCTTCACGCCATCCATTTCCGCAAGGGTGATGGGGTCGAAGCGCGCGATCAGTTTTTCCAGGTCCTCGGCCATTTTCAGAGAGCCGTCAAAGCTAGCCAACCGGGGCTTGGGAAGCGACCACTCCATTCGCATAGATGCGCGCAGAGTACTTTTGGCGACCTTCCACCGCTAGCATGCCGGAATTCATCCATATCCAGGTCCAGATCGCGCAGCACCCTTCGCAAAAGGACCTGCCTGATGCGGACCGTGAATTGATCGCGGCGGCCATTGCAGCAGCGGAAAAGGCGTATGCGCCGTATTCGCTATTTCAGGTCGGTGCCGGCCTAAGGCTTTCCAACGGAAAGTTGGTGTACGGCAGCAACCAGGAGAACGCCTCCTTCCCTGCTGGGATCTGTGCGGAGCGAACTGCGCTACATGCCGCTATGTCGCAATTCAACGAAGAGAAGGTCATGGAGATGGCCGTGGTGGTGATCACCGGGCCGCAGGACCGCCCCGTGAGCCCCTGCGGCATTTGCCGGCAGGCCTTGCTGGAGCAGGAGCGCCGGCAAGGTGGTCCGATCCGTCTGATGATGGCCGTACCCGATGGGCCGGTGTACGAAGTGGCCTCGGCCGGGCACTTGCTGCCGATGTCCTTCGACGGCTCCTTCCTAAGGTCGTGAGCCCTCCGGCAAGGGCAGGAGGTGCGGGCTATATTTGCGGTCCGCAGCGCGTGCCAATGGACCGGCACGCACCAATCGTTCCCGATGAGCACCAAGACCGCAGCAGCCAAGAAAACCAACAAAGCTTCCTCCAAAGGAACGCAGGGTGCTTTCGACAAGGCGACCTACCTCCGGTGGTTCAAGGAGATGATCCTGATGCGCCGTTTCGAGGAAAAGACCGGCCAGCTGTACACGATGCAGAAGTTCGGTGGCTTTTGCCATCTCTACATCGGGCAGGAGGCCATCCTTGCAGGAATGATCACAGCAGTGCGTCCGACGGACCGTTTCATCACGGGTTATCGTGATCATGCACATCCACTCGTACTGGGCACGCCAGCGAAGAATGTGATGGCCGAATTGTTCGGCAAGACCACTGGTACTAGCAAGGGCAAGGGCGGCAGCATGCACTATTTCGATAAGAACCGGAACCTGTTCGGCGGGCACGGTATCGTCGGTGGACAGATCGGCCTTGGGGCCGGTATCGCCTTTGCGGACAAGTACCGGGGCGAGGACCATGTGACCCTGTGCTTCATGGGTGATGGTGCGGTGCGGCAAGGTGTGTTGCATGAGACCTTCAACATGGCCATGACCTGGAAGCTACCCGTCGTGTTCATCATCGAGAACAACAACTATGCGATGGGTACCAGTGTGGAACGGACCAGCAATGTGCATGACCTAAGCACGCTGGGTGAGAGCTACGACATGCCGGGTCTCGGTGTGAACGGTATGCGCTGCGAGGATGTCCATGAGGCGATCGCGATGGCCTGTGCGCATGCGCGCGATGGTAATGGCCCCTATCTCCTGGATACCAAGACCTATCGGTACAAGGGCCATTCCATGAGCGATCCGCAGAAGTACCGCACCAAGGAGGAAGTGGAGGGCTACAAGAAACAGGACCCCATCGAGCAAGTGCGCGATACGCTGCTGAAGAATAAATGGGCCACGGTGAAGGAGCTTGAGGCCATGGACGAGAAGGCGAAGAAGGAGGTGGAAGAAGCAGTGAAGTTCGCGGAGGAGAGCCCGGTTGCGGGTGAGGAAGAGCTATACAAGGATGTGTATTTCCAGACCGACTATCCCTTTTTGAAGGACTAAGCCATGGCCGAGATCGTACGCATGCCCAAGTTGAGTGACACCATGACCGAAGGGGTGGTGAGCGCATGGCACAAGAAGGTCGGTGACACGGTGAAGAGCGGCGATGTGCTTGCCGAGATCGAGACCGACAAGGCCACGATGGAGTTCGAGAGTTTCACCGACGGCGTGCTGCTGCACATAGGTGTTGCTGCCGGAAAGGCGGCTCCTGTGGACAGCGTATTGGCGGTGCTGGGCAAAGCGGGTGAGGATATCAGCAAGTTGCTGGCAGAGGCTGCTGCGGAAGTGAAGAAGGAAGAACCGGTGAAGAAGGAGGAGCCTGTTACCAGGGAAGCGCCAGCCGTTGCTGCAAAGACCCCTGAACCCAAGCCTGCCGTTATGGAGGCGCGTCAACCCATGGCTGCACCCATACAGGCACCGGTCTCGAACGGAAGAGTGAAGGCAAGCCCGTTGGCCCGTCGATTGGCGGATGAAAAAGGGATCGAGCTTTCGCGTGTTCGTGGTACCGGCGACGAGGGGCGCGTGACCAAACGGGACATCGAGAATTATTCAGGCGGCGGTATGTCTTTCGCGGGTCAACAAGTGGAATCGTACGAGGAGGTCGCCGTGAGCCAGATGCGCAAGACCATCGCGCGGAGGTTGGCGGAAAGTAAATTCAGTGCGCCCCACTTCTACCTGACGTTGGAGATCGCAATGGATCGCGCCGTACAGGTGCGTGAAGCCATCAACGGGAGCATTGCGCCGGACAAGATCAGCTACAATGACATGGTGATCAAGGCCGTGGCCGTTGCGCTGAAGCAGCACCCGAAAGTGAACAGCAGTTGGCTGGATGATCGCATCCGCATCAACCATCACGTGCACATCGGTGTGGCCGTGGCCGTGGAGGAAGGACTACTGGTGCCCGTGGTGCGCTTTGCTGATGGGAAGCCGCTTCGGACCATCGGGGCCGAGGTGCGCGAGTTCGCGAAGAAGGCCAAGGAAAAGAAACTACAGCCACAGGACTGGGAAGGGAACACCTTCACGATCTCCAACCTGGGCATGTTCGGGATCGAGGAATTCACGGCGATCATCAACCCGCCTGATGCCTGCATCCTTGCCATTGGCGGGATCATGGAAAAGCCGGTGGTCCGTAACGGGGCCGTTGTTCCCGGTCATACCATGAAGGTGACATTGAGTTGCGATCACCGCGTGGTGGATGGAGCCACAGGCTCCGCTTTCCTGAACACGTTCAAGGGATTGATGGAAGAGCCTGCCTTGATGCTGGGGCACGGGGCGATCTGATCCGATCATCCGGTCCATGACCGGTCCATTCTCTCCTCCTTCTATCAAGGTGCGCGCCCCGTATTTTCGGCATCGTGCCCGGCTTCCTCGATACACCGATCGAATTCCTCAAGGGGGTCGGTCCGCAGCGTGCCGAGCTGTTGAAGAAGGAACTGAACATCGCGACGTTCGGTGAGCTTCTCACGCATTATCCTTTCCGCTATGTGGACCGCAGCAAATTCCATCGTGTGGCGGAGCTTCATGGAGATATGGCACAGGCACAGCTCCGCGGAGTGTTGGGCCCGCTACGGACCGTGGGGGAGAAACGGGGCCGCAGGCTCACAGCCACCTTCACCGATCCGAGCGGAAGTGTGGATCTCGTGTGGTTCAAAGGAGTTAGATGGTTGCAGAAGTCGCTGCGCCCTGGTGAGGAGTACATCCTGTTCAGCAAGCCCGGTTCCTTCAAGGGGAAGGTGAACTTCGCGCATCCCGAGATGGAACTTGCATCCACCTGGGACCAGGGACTGGAGGCAGCCCTGCAACCGGTGTACAGCACCACGGAAAAGCTCACGGCCCACGGCCTCAGCAGCCGTTCCATTTGGAAGTTGCAGAAGTCCCTTCTCTCACAAGCGGAAGGGCAACTACCTGAAACGCTCGGACGGGAGCAGGTGGAGTGGCTCGGAGGGGTATCCCGCGAAGCAGCCTTCCGACAGGTGCATGCGCCGCAGGATGCGAACAGACTGGATGCGGCAAGGCGGCGGTTGAAGTTCGAGGAACTTTTCTTCGTACAGATGCATCTGCTGCGACAGAAACAGATCCTGCAGCATAACCTGAAAGGCAATGTTTTCGAACAGGTCGGCGAGCATTTCAACACTTTTTATAAAGAGCATCTTCCATTCGAACTGACCGGTGCCCAGAAGCGTGTGGTGAAGGAGATCCGCAAGGATATGGGGACCGGACACCAGATGAACCGGTTGCTGCAAGGTGATGTGGGGAGCGGGAAAACGTTGGTGGGTCTGTTGTCCTCGCTGATCTCATTGGACAACGGTTTCCAGGTCGCCTTCATGGCTCCCACAGAGATCCTGGCGCAGCAGCATTTCGCCACGCTGAGCAGGTTCCTCGACGGCATGCCCGTGGTGGTGCGGATCCTCACGGGCAGCACGAAAGCTGCGGAGCGGAAGAGCATCCTGAAGGCCTTGCGTGAAGGAGCCATCCACATCCTGGTGGGTACCCATGCCCTGCTCGAGGATCGCGTGGTCTTCGACAAACTTGGCCTTGTCGTGATCGATGAACAGCATCGTTTCGGTGTGGCCCAGCGCGCGCGATTATGGGCCAAAGCGGTGGTGCCGCCCCATGTGCTGGTGATGACCGCGACGCCCATCCCACGCACCCTGGCCATGACCTTGTACGGCGATCTGGATACGAGCGTGATAGATGAACTTCCCCCCGGACGCAAGGCTGTTCGGACCGTGCACCGCTATGATGGTTCGCGCAATGCGGTGTTCGGGTTCATGGAAAAGGAGATCGCGAAAGGACGACAGGTGTATATCGTCTACCCTTTGATAGAGGAGAGTGATCCATCGGTGAACTCCGGGCTCGAATTGAAGGACCTCACCGATGGGTTCGAAAGCATCAGCCGACGGTTCCCGCTGCCCAAGTACGCGGTCGGCATCGTCCATGGGCGCATGGACCAGGCGACGAAGGATCATGAGATGGCTCGCTTCAAGAAAGGGGAGACGGACCTTCTGGTGGCCACCACGGTGATCGAAGTGGGAGTGGATGTGCCCAACGCCAGTGTCATGGTGATCGAGAACGCCGAGCGCTTCGGTCTGTCGCAGCTGCATCAGTTGCGTGGTCGTGTGGGTCGGGGTGCGGATCAGAGCTATTGCATCCTGATGACCGGCGACAAGTTGGGGAATGACGCGCGCGAGCGGATCGCCACCATGGTGCGCACCAGCGATGGCTTCGAGATCGCCGAAGTGGATCTGCGACTACGCGGACCTGGCGACCTTTTGGGCACCCAGCAAAGTGGTCTTCCCACGCTTCATATCGCCGACCTGGTCGAGGATGCAGCGCTGCTGCAGCAGGCCAGGCAGGCCGCCATCCGTGTGTTGGACAGGGACCCCGAGTTGGTGGATCCGGAGCATGCACCCATCGCGGGTACGCTGCGGGAATTGATGAAGAGCAGCACCATCTGGGGCCGGATCAGCTAAGCCCCCAGGCGATCAGGTGCTCAGTGCCGCCTTCCGCCGGATCTCCTCCGGGTTCAGGACATGGAGCAGACAGCCCGCAACGATGAGCACTTGAGCGGTGCCATAGGTCAACATGATCGACCATCCGGCATGTGCCATGGGCTTGATGAACCGGTCGACGGCCAGCAGTGTGTCCGAGGCGATGAAGAGCAACGCCCCCACCAGGACCATTGCGAAACTGCGTGGAAAGGTGCGCCCGTACCGGAAAGCGGCCATGATCCCCATGAACGTGATGGCGACCGCATACACCAGCACGGGTAGGAGGATAGCTTCATCCAGATGCGGCATCAGCTCGAATGTGAAAAGCAGCGCGTAAGCGAGGAGCACACCCGTCATGATCAAGGGGACCACAATGCTTCTCCCTGCCGATGCGTCCACCATGTTCTGCATGAAAGCCAAAGCGTAACAGGTCTGTGCGAGCAAAAAGGCACCCAACCCGATGAGGAA
>JAHEFL010000546.1 GCA_024640205.1 Flavobacteriales bacterium
GGGGGAAGCTGGAACGGTGGTCCTTGGTTCCAATACACCACGTTCAATTCCAATATTCCTTCCAACGCATTGGTGGAAGCGTACATGGACCAGAGCGGCCAACTTTGGTTCGGATCCCAGTTGAACGGTTTCTTCCTGCGGAACAGCAATGGTACCTACCTGCACTACAATACGAACAACAGCCCGCTGCCCGATAACACCGTTCAGGTGATCGCACAGGCACAGGATGGCGCACTTTGGTTGGGTACGTTTCTTGGTGGAGCTGTCCGTGTGGTCGGAGCGAACAGCGTGGGGGATCTTTCGCTGATGGACCGACCAGCGCTGCAGGTGTACCCCAACCCCTTTGCTGACCAGATCTACGTGGATCTTTCCGAGCATCAAGGGAATGTGAACTGGGAGGTCTCCGACCTGATGGGTAGGTCGATCATCAGGGGGACTTCGAGTGGTGGAGGTGTTTCCTTGCTTGCTGTTGGCCAATTATACCCAGGCACATACTTGCTGCGCACGTTCGGCCCCCTTCCAAGCGAGGCTGTGCGTATTGTCAGATATTGACCTTTTGTCGCAAGAGCGGTAAATTGCGGTTCCCTGCATCCCGGGGAGCTCCAAATCGTTCTCATGAAGAAGTTCCGCACTATTGTGTTCCTCAGCTCCATTGGTGCTGTTGCTTCGCCGGCAATGGCCCAATGCACTACCACCAACGCCACTACGTGCCAATGCGAAACGGCCGGTCAGACCGATTGCGACCTGATGCCGGACCTGAACATCAGTTGGTACGCCCTGCAGAACTATGCCGGAGGACCCAGTGAGTACGCGCAGACGGATGGTTCGAACCCCGGACGCCTGCGTGTGAGCGGTTCCACGCCGAACATCGGCTTTGGCCCCTTGGAGGTGCGCGGTGTGAATTCCCAGGGGTACCGGACCTTCATCTGCGGGCCGGATACCTTGACGATCCTTGCGCCCAACGACAACAACGGGTTCACCTGCCCCAATGGTTTTGAGGGCAAACAACGGCTCTATCAGCGTATCTACCACAAGACCGGTAATACGATGAGCTATACGGAGGAATTGGCGGGCACCATGACCTACCATCCCACGCACAACCACTATCACGTGGACGATTGGACCACGATGACCCTGCGCCTGGAGCAGCCCGGTGTCCCCGATCCGCGCGATTGGCCGGTGGTGGCCAGTGGTGGAAAGCTCGGCTTCTGCCTCATGGACCTCAGTACCTGCAGCAGTAGTAACGGACATTGTCGAACCTCACACCTCTACAACCAGGGCTCCACGCTCACGAACACCAGTTTCCCCAATTACGGGCTCGGTATCGGTTATTCCTGTTCAGAGAACTTTCAAGGGATCTCCTCTGGCAAGACGGACATCTACAGCGAGAACCTTGATGGCATGTGGATCAATATCCTCCCCGGTCTATGCAACGGCAACTATTGGATCGTGGCCGAGGTGGATCCCCGGAACGCCTGGACGGAATCCAATGAGGACAATAACTGGACGGCCATTCCTTTCGTGATCACGCAGCAATCCGTGGCCGGTGGTGGTGGAACTGGAAACATCAATGCCGATCGTCGCGCGGTGCTGGCACCTGGTGAGGATATCACCTTGACCGCCACTCCCGGTTACTCGTACCTCTGGAGCAACGGTGCGACCACGCGCAGCATCACAGTGAACACGCCGGCCACGTATTCCGGCACCATCACGGCCCCTTGCGGTACGTTCTCCACACCGAGCATCACGGTCACTGCATTGGCGCCACCAGCAGCACCCGTGGCTTCCGATGTCACGATCCCCGCCCCGGGAACCGCATCGCTTTCAGCCTCGGGCAACGACCTGACCTGGTATGATGCCTCCGCTGGGGGCAATGTCCTCGCTTCGGGGGGCGGATTCGTCACTCCCGTCATCGCACAGACCACCTCGTACTGGGTGGAGGATCGCGCGGTATCACCCGGCGTGCAGACCACTGGAGGTAAGTCTGCTCCTGGAACGGGTAGCTATTCAAGTTCGAAGCAATACCTGTATTTCGATGCGAATGAGCCCTTTGAACTGGTC
>JAHEFL010000547.1 GCA_024640205.1 Flavobacteriales bacterium
CCGCGAAGCGCTTCATGAAGTAGGCACCCTTGGTACCGTCCTGGTAGATCATGTGGTAGATGGTGCGCTCGTCGCCCTTCTTCCAGACGCCCACATGCAGGATGTCCTTGCCGATGAACTTCTTGTCCGCCACCTTGGTCACCAGCATGGTACCGTCCTTGCGGAAGACGATGATGTCGTCGATATCCGAACATTCGCCCACCAGCTCGAAGTTGCGCAGGCCCCAACCCACGAAACCCTCCTCCCGGTCCACGTACAACTTGCGGTTGGCCACAGCGACAGCGGTTGCCACGATGGTGTCGAAAGCGCGCAATTCGGTCTTACGTTCGCGACCCTCGCCAAAGCGCTTCTTCAGGTCCTTGAAGTAGTCGATGGCGTAGTCCACCAGGTTGCTCAACTTCTCACGGACCTCTTTCAGCTGGTCCTCCAGGCCCTTGATGTGTTCATCGGCCTTGAAGCTGTCGAATTTGCTGATCCGCTTGATCCGGATCTCCGTGAGGCGCACGATGTCCTCGTCCGTGACCGGCCGGCGCAACTCCTTGATGTAGGGTTTCAACCCTTTCTTGATGAACTCGATCACCTCTTCCCAGGTCTCGGCATCCTCGATCTTGCGATAGACCTTCTTCTCGATGAAGATGCGCTCCAGGGAGCTGAAGTGCCATTGCTGCACCAACTCCCCCTGCTTGATCTCCAACTCCAATTTCAGCAGGCGCAAGGTGTTGTCCGTACTGATGCGCAGCAACTCGTTCACACTGACGAAGTGCGGCTTGTCGTTCTCGATCACCACCGCATTGGGGGCGATGCTCAACTCACAGTCCGAGAAGGCATAGAGGGCGTCGATGCTGGTATCCGGGCTCACTCCGGGCGGCAGATGGATGATGATCTCGGCGTTCTCCGCGGTATTGTCCTCGATGTGCTTCACCTTCAGCTTGCCCTTGTCGTTCGCCTTGATGATGCTGTCGATCAGGCTCTGGGTGGTGGTGCCGAAAGGGATCTCGTTGATCACCAGGGTCTTGTTGTCCTCCTTGCGGATGCGGGCCCGTACACGTACACGACCGCCGCGCTCACCCCCGTTGTAGTTCTCCGCATCGGCCATACCACCTGTGATGAAATCAGGAAGGAGCGATACGCGCTTTCCCTTCAACACGGCGATGCTGGCGTCGATGAGCTCGTTGAAATTGTGTGGCAGCACCTTGCAGCTGAGACCCACGGCAATGCCCTCGCCTCCCTGTGCCAGGAGCAAGGGGAATTTCACCGGCAGGAAGACGGGTTCCTTGTTCCGGCCATCGTAGCTGAGCTGCCAGTCGGTGGTCTTCGGGTTGAACACCACGGCCTGGGCGAACTTGCTGAGGCGGGCTTCGATGTATCGCGGCGCCGCGGCACTGTCACCCGTCAGGATGTTCCCCCAGTTGCCCTGCTGGTCGATGAGCAGGTCCTTCTGTCCCAGTTGCACCAATGCGTCGCCGATGCTGGCATCACCATGCGGGTGGTACTTCATGGTATGCCCGATGATGTTGGCCACCTTGTTGTAGCGCCCATCATCCAGCTCCTTCATGGCATGAAGGATGCGACGCTGCACCGGCTTGAGGCCATCGTAGAGCGCCGGTACCGCGCGCTCCAGGATCACATAACTGGCATAATCCAGGAACCACTCCCGGTACATGCCGCTCACGCTGAACACGCCGCCCTGGCCCGGTACGTTCTTGTCGTCGCCGGAGCTTTCCGCGCCGTTCAGTTCCTCCTCTGTTCCTTCGAGTTCGTCGCTCATTGCTTGCTTACAGTTCCGTCAGGGCACAGAAACCCTCATTGCGCGTGGTGGAGAATTGCACCAGCACGCTGATCGTATAACAGTATTCCACCCCCAGGGACACCGAGTTGTTGGTATAGGTGAACAGGTTGCCCCCCGGTGAGGTCTGCGGAAGTTCCGTGGCCGTCCCATTTTTCAGGTCGGTGACCAGTAACTTGTAGGGCGCCGATGGTAGCAGGATGCCGTGGTCCACACTGATCTCCAGGATCTGGTTGTAGATGCCCGGCCCCACTTGCTGGGTGTTCTC
>JAHEFL010000082.1 GCA_024640205.1 Flavobacteriales bacterium
TCAGCGGTATCAAGACCGCCAGTGAGGTGAAGGTGGGTGATACGATCACGCACAAGGACCGTCCTTGTGCAGAGGCCATCAAGGGCTTTGAGAACGTGAAGCCCATGGTCTGGGCCGGTATTTTCCCGGTGGATACGGATGATTACGAGGAGTTGCGCGATGCCATGGAAAAGCTGCAACTCAACGATGCCAGCCTTACATGGACCCCGGAGAGCAGCGCTGCGTTGGGTTTCGGATTCCGATGCGGATTCCTGGGGCTGCTGCATATGGAGATCATCCAGGAGCGCCTGGAGCGTGAGTTCGACATGACGGTGATCACCACCGTACCCAACGTGGGCTATGTGGTGACCCGGACCAATGGTGAGGTGCTGGAGGTGCACAACCCGAGCGAGCTACCCGATGTGATGCAT
Source organism: Flavobacteriales bacterium (assembly GCA_024640205.1). Taxonomy (GTDB): domain Bacteria; phylum Bacteroidota; class Bacteroidia; order Flavobacteriales_F; family PHOS-HE28; genus PHOS-HE28. Next base: position 411 of record JAHEFL010000082.1, read on the forward strand.
ATCGATACGATCGAGGAACCATACATCAAGGCGCAGGTGATCACCAAGGCGGAGTACACGGGAGCCATCATGACCCTCTGTATCGACAAGCGAGGTATGCTGATCGGACAGAACTACCTCACCACCGATCGCGTGGAACTCACTTTCGAATTACCGCTGGGTGAAGTGGTCTTCGATTTCTATGACAAGCTGAAGTCCATTTCTCGCGGCTACGCAAGCTTCGATTACCACCCGATCGGCATGCGCGAGAGCGACCTGATCAAATTGGACATCCTTCTGAACAGCGAAAAGGTGGATGCGCTCAGCGCCCTGATCCATCGTGATCACGCGCATGAACTGGGCAAGAAGATGTGCAGCAAGCTGAAGGAGCTGCTACCCCGACAGCAGTTCGACATTCCCATTCAGGCTGCCATCGGGGCCAAGATCGTGGCCCGTGAAACTGTGAAAGCGCTTCGCAAGGATGTGACAGCGAAATGCTATGGCGGTGATATCAGCCGTAAGCGTAAGCTGCTGGAGAAGCAGAAGGAGGGGAAGAAGCGTATGCGGCAGGTGGGTAGCGTGGAAGTGCCACAGCAGGCATTCCTGGCGGTGTTAAAGCTCGACTAGGCGTCGGTACGGATCGAACCCCGCAGCGGTGAACGTCCGGTCCTTTTCAACCGGTCAAAGGAAACTCCCGGAGTGATCACCGTCCTGCCGGGGCTGGTCTTGATCCTCCGCCGGACATGCCGATCGCGATGCCTCCCATGAAGGCGAATTGATAGATGGTGCTGTACGTGCTCACCCCCGCACCTGCGCCGCCCGTTCCGAAATACAATCCACCTCCTGCACCTTGTATCGGGCTTAACACCTGCGCTCCTAAACGGATCCCGAACCGTTCATTGGGACTGATCAGGAGGCCCAACCTTCCGCCAAACGCGAACTTGGTGTTCGATCCATAATCGGAACTCATCCATGCTGCACCCAACAGGATACCACCATACCCCTTCACCACCTCGCTCAGCGGGGCATAACCCAGCCCCCCAAGCATCGCATAGTTCACGGAAACATCGGTCTCATTCCTTGAAAACGTCGATTGTATATAACCTGTGGTTGCCTGATTCTGGTAATACAGTTCAACTGCTTTGTTCGGCCGTACCTCGAACTCGAGGCCAGCGCCGAAATGAGCACTTTCATTGACCGCGGCCTCTTGGTAAGTAAAGCCGTTGTACGTTCCGCTCAATGAAAAGCGATCTTTGAAAGTATAGCCACCATACAGGTTCAATCGCATCGTTTGCGCGCTCATTTCAGAGCAAAAAAGAACGAGAGCGGCGATCGTCGTGAAGGTGTTGAACCGGGAAGAGATCATGAACGGTTGGGTATGTATGTTCCTGGAAAGCCGGAAAGATAGAGTTTGAACACGATCGTAACTTTCGCTCAAGTGGTTCGTCCCATTAATTGAAATAGGGCTCCTCACCCTGATGGACGTAGACGAATACAATACGGCTGTTGACCTTTTTGCGGATGGTATCCACCGTTTCGCGGTGAAGCATTTGCGTGACGTGGACCTGGCAAAGGATGTGGTACAGGAAAGCTTCGCGCGATTGTGGACGAAGGTTGATCAGGTTGATGCCACCAAGGTCAAGAGCTACCTGTTCACCACCGCCCATCATGTGATCGTTGATATGGTCCGTAAGGGAGGGCGTAGTACACGGATGGAGGATCATCATGCACATATCCAGGCTACGAGCCAGTCGCAGCCCGACCTGAAGGAGGTGCTTGATGCCGCACTGGCCACGTTACCGCCTATCCAGCGCAGCGTGGTGCTGCTCCGTGATCTGGAGGGATACAGTTATGAGGAGATCGCGGAACTCACGTTGCTCAACTTGTCCCAGGTGAAGGTGTACATCTATCGAGGACGAACCGCATTGAAGAATTACCTCGGCCAACTCGATCTCGTGATATGACCGAACGGATCGACCATACTAATTATGAGGCGTGGTTGCTTGATCGCGCTGAGGGGAATCTGGATCCCGGTCAGGAAGCGGCCCTGGAAGCATTCCTCTTGGCCAATCCGCACCTTGAGATCGAACAGGACGAGCTACCGACCGTGAGCAGTGAAGACCCCTCCTTGAGGCCATTGGAGAAGGATGAACTGCATCGTACCCTGCCCCCTTCAGGACCGCCCACCCACGCGAACATCGAGGATTACCTGATCGCATCATTGGAGGGCGATCTGAGCAACGAGCAACGCGTTGCTCTTGGTGCGTTCTTGGAGGCCAATGGGAAGTACGAGCGGATGGAGAAGCTGTACGCATTGGGTCGTGTGGAGCGTGTCCCTTGGACACCGGTCAAGTTCAACGAATTGTACCGCCAACTTCCTCCTTCAGGAATGCCGGATCGGTCAAGGTTGGATGACTTCCTCGTGGCCCGGTTGGAAGGGGACCTGGACCTTGAGCAGGAAGCAGCACTCGAACAATTGCTTTTGAACGATGCGGAAGCACAGCGATCCTGGAAGTTGACCCAGGCTTCAAAGTTACCGGGAGAGTTGCTGCCCTTCCCGGATAAGGGATCGCTCAAGAAAGGTGGTAAAGTGATCGCCCTTCATCGTCCGCAATGGACCGCAGGTCTCCGTGTAGCGGCCATGGTCGCGCTCTTGTTCTCGGTTACGGTCTGGTACATGCTACGAGAGCCTCGGGTCGACACGAGGCTGGTGGTCAACCCTGTGATGACCGATACGCTTCCGGTCGTGGACGTTGGCTCTGATGGGCTTCGCCCAGGGAGCGATGCGAGTGAAATGGCATCCAAGCCGGGACCGGGATCCGCAGATCTGATGGGCCCCGGTACCGCGCCGGGGTCAACGAATGTGAAGGGATCGGTCCGCAGCATCCCATCAGATCGGAAGGGAGACTCCGATGAACCCATTGTAAGGGAACAAATTCCTTTGATGGCATCCGTCGAAGTGGAACCTACAAGCCGTGGGGTCGGCCCCCGCTCCTTGTTGCCGGCAGGGCCGGGGCCAGCAGTGGACCTCGCGCCCGAGGGTGACGCATACGCATACTCCGAGGATGAGGGGGTGCGCTGGTCCGCATTCCTGGTTGGAAAACTGAGGAAGGAAGTGCTGGACTCGGAGGATACACGCCCCCTGGATATGGATGACGCTGTAGCGTTCGTGGATAAAGGCCTGCGAAGCGCGGGAGCAGGTCACGCCGGACTTTCACTGGAAAAGGACGGGCAAGGCGGGATCCGGCGCTTTGACCTCCGCCTGGGCAGGAATTTGGAGATCGCCGCGCGTCGCTAGTCGAGCGGTCCGGTACGATCATTTCGTCCGATCATGTCCGACGGTCGCGATCCGTGCAGGATCTCAATGCATCGGGTGCATTTCCAGCGCGTTCTGATGTCCATGGCACCGCTCAACCCGACCCTCGTGCCGTTCATCACGATCTGAGCGTGATACTGTAACTACAGCCACTCTCGCTCCGTCCTATGGACACTAACCCATCAAACCAATAGCACCATGAAAAACAAGATCACCCGGAGCGCGCTGCTGATCGCCGCGGTGCTCACTTTTGGGTTCACGCAAGCTGCGGAGCCCGTTCGAGCGAACAGCAATAGCGCCAAGCGCACCGCACTGGAGCGCACTCTGGATCGTGCATTGAGCAAGCACCTTTCCTATCCTCAAGGATCGAAGGAGGACATGAACGGCGAAGTGTATGTAAGCTTCGTTGTGGACCTGAACGGCGACCTCGAAGTACTCGATTGCAAGTCGACCAACACGGCGTTGAAGGAATACGTCCTGCGCAAATTGGCGCGGGTGAACGTGGGGCTCAATCCGGACGGTATCTGGAAAACCTCGCACTTCAGAATAGCGTTCCATCCGGAAAAGGGCACCACTTGATCGCCGAACAGGACACCCAGGAAAAGTGCCCCGATGTCGGGGCACTTTTCTTTTTTGGATCTGCCTGTAACATCCATTGCTCCAGTTCGTCCTACTTGAAAACAGAACATCATGCGCCTCTTGCTCATTCTTCCGGTCCTCCTTTTCCATACCGTAATTATGGCACAGCCGGACACGCTCGTGATACCGATGCCTCCTGTGGAACCGATGTCACCAGCAGCCCCTGCTCCAACTCAACCACCTACACCTCCTGCTCCGCCGTCACCCAAGGCGAATGCTGACAGTACAGTACTTGAGGAAGGACTGGATGGCGATCACCGCTTGGAGCTAGGCATCGGGAAGGGAAAGGGAGTGTATGCCGAGGTGAAGCCCGTTAACGACCCACAGGGTCAAGCTGAGGGTGATACGATCAAGATCACTACGAAGAACAAATTGATCCGGATCATTACCGAGGATCGGGAGATCAAACCAGAGGATATTGACGTGGAACAACGGATCCAGGATGCAAGGGTCAAGCGCCGTAATCAATTCACATACTGGTCCGGACTTGACCTCGGTTTCAATACCCTGCTGGGTCCTGATGGGGATGCTGACCTGGACCCTGATGCTGACTTCATGCAGATCGAAAACGGACGCTCCCGGTTTTTCGCGATCAACTTCATGGAGCGGAAATTCGAGTTCGGAAGTCATCATGTGGGCCTCACCACAGGGCTGGGGCTTGAGTTCCTTTCCTACCACTTGACGAATAATGTTCAGCTTGCCTATGATGCCGACTCCACCTTCGGGATACCGATCGAGGACTATGAACTTCGGAAGAACAAGTTGGGAATGACGGGCCTGCGGCTGCCGCTAATGCTGGAGTTCAATACGAAGCGGGCACCCCTTCCAACCGAAGCCGAGATCCGCTCACGTACCGCATCCAGTGTTTCCAGAAAAGGGAATGTTCACATTGCCATGGGGGTGGTCGGGAGCTGGTACTTCGATACCATGTACAAGCAGAAATACAAGATCGATGGCGAGAACAGGAAGGATCGCTACAAAGGGGATCTCAACCTATTACCATACCGCGCTGCAGCAACGGTACGCGTGGGGTACGGCGGATTGAACCTGTTCGCTGAATATGGATTAACGGAGCTGTTCGAGGGTGGGAAGGGCCCTGCTTTGACGCCATTGAACATCGGTTTGACGATCATCGGGTTCAACTAGCACCGCATTGTTGCTCCCACGAAATGGGGGTGACATCGTTCGGCGCGACGAGGGAGTTGGATCCTGAGGGCCGCATGTGGACGCACCGAGAGGTGGGCCGACATCGCGGCCCTTTCGTTTCTCGTGTTCGCATCCGCTCCATGGGGCTATTTTTGTGGCCCCGAACGGAGGAACAATGTTCCGGTAAATCCACAGAAAGTATGGGTCGCATCTTCGAAAAACGTAAGCACAAGATCTTCGCGCGCAACGCTAAACTTTCCAAGCTTTTCACACGGATCGGGAAAGAGATCGCGATGGCCGTGAAGGCGGGTGGGCCGAATCCGGATGCGAATTCCCGGTTGAAGATGGCCATACAGAACGCACGCGGCATGAACATGCCCAAGGAGATCGTGGAACGCGCCATCAAGAAGGCGGCAGGCGGCGAGGAAGCGGATTACCAGGAAGTGACCTACGAAGGCTATGCCCAGGGTGGTGTCGCGGTTTTCGTGGATGCGGCCACGAACAATGTGAACCGGACAGTAGGGAACGTCAGGAGTTACTTCACCAAGTGTGGTGCAAGTTTGGGCACATCAGGTTCGTTGAGCCACATGTTCGAGCGGAAGGCCGAGTTCGTGCTTGAAAATGCCGCTCTTGATGGCAGGGACATCGATGAATTCGAGATGGCCGTGATCGACGGTGGAGCTGATGATGTTGTGCGGGATGAGGAGGGCCTTGTCATTTACGCTCCTTTCCAGGCTTTCGGTCAGATGCAGCAGAAGCTGGACGAGCTGGGGGTGGAGGTAAAGAGTGCCGACCTGAAACGATTCCCATTAACGACCACTCCGGCCGATGTGGATACAGCGCGTATGGTCCTGAAGCTGGTCGATCTATTGGATGAGGATGACGATGTGAACACCGTGTACCACAACATGGATATCACGGAAGAAGTGGAGGCATTGCTGGAGCAGGACCGACCGGTCGGCTCATGAACCGGGTGCATCCCTCAACCGTGCATGTGCTCCCGGGGAGTGAATCGGATCTGATAACGCGTTCCAGCCCCCTTGCTTACAACGGTCATGGTGCCGTTCAGCTGATCCACAAGGCTTTCGATGAGGGACATGCCGAGCGTTGTTCCATCATCCATTCTCTTTTCAGGAGGGATCCCCACACCATCATCCTGATAGACCAAGTCAATTTCCTTGGCGTTGTGGCGATGCAGTGCCAATTCGATGGAACCTTTGTCGCGCCCGACGAACGCATGCTTGAATGAATTGGTGATCAATTCGTTCAACAGGAGTCCAAGCGGTACCATTGTATGAAGGTCGAGGGCCAGGTCGGGATCGACATCGGATCGGCATTGTATCCTATCGCCAACGTCGTTCACGGCGACCAGTTCAGCGAAAAGTTCCGCGATGTAGCTGGATACCTCCACCTTCGATAACTCGTCCCCTTTGTAAAGCTTCTCATGGATC
>JAHEFL010000548.1 GCA_024640205.1 Flavobacteriales bacterium
GGAACCTTGGCAACAAGGGGTCGGTGGATTGCCCTTTATCGGCCATATATCGGATCGCCGACACGGGGCGTATGTAATCATACCAACCTTTGGTGCTCCATGCGGCTGTTGCAGCATCGTGCATGGCCCCGCCCAGCGTGAGATAGGCCTTAACATCGTATTCCAGAGTATCAAGGTCTTCGCCCAGCCCCATCCATTTACGTTCGAACAGCGGATGGTCCATGGCCGCGTGCATGATCGTGAACCAATGCCCGGGTGGTGTTTCCGAATTGGGTCCATCGGCCCAGAACTCCGCAAGTATCCGGGTATAATCTCCTCGCTTTACGATCTGGGGTTCGTAAGGCATTCCTGTTACCGGGTTCAACGCATATCCAGGGCTTGAAGCTCCGCCATCGAAATAGTCATAGAAAGTTTCATATTCAGCTTGCGTCGTCGGGTAACTCGTCAGCCCACCGAATGAAGCTGGCGAGATGTCGACCATCACTCCGTCATCAGGATCCAGATGCGACTGCCAGATCGGGACCATGCAGAAACTCCATTTATAGAATGAATCGAACTCACTGACCACATTGGTATCCAGTTGCGCAGGTTGGCCCGGGTCATGGAAAACGCGGTATGTATTGCCGTCCCTGACGTGTAAAGTGGCCTGAGAAGGGTCCATGGAATAGGGGACCACGTTACCCCACTCATGTCCAACCGGCGGTGGAGTTCCCTGGACCGGATTCCCATTCTGATCGATGGCATTCGTAACTGTGATCTGCTGCCAGCGGTTCGGGTCTATGATAGACGGGTTTCCGGGCTCCTCGACCAGGATCGGAGGATTGAACGGTTCGTAATACAAATTGGCATAGTTCCCTCCTTCGTTGGCTCCATCGGAGTATCCGAAGTAGATATACTCCTGTGCTATATAGTTCCCCAACTCAGCAGCCCCGCCGTTCACATAATCGGTCGAGGTATTGAACCGGTCATACCCCAGTTGATCCATCAGGGCATTCAGGCTTTGCTGTGTCACCGATTGTCCCGGTGAGTACTGGTAACGATGCGTGATCAGCCTGTAGGCTGCAAAACTGATCGCCTCAGCCCTGGCCGCTTCAAGATCTTCAGGTGCGGCGATCCCATTGAACTGACATGCATATGAACCTCGGGTCCTGCCCAATAAAAAGGGCTCATCGTTCGGTTCATACGCAGACCACGCATCGTACATCGCAGCCGAGACGTGAAAAAGATTACGTCCATGAACCGGCGGTCTTGCAAGATCTTTTCTGATCGCAGCAAGCACCTGCTCGTTCCATTGACGAGCGATGCTCACGTCTTGTGCATGAACACTTAGCGATGTCCCAATTCCAAAGAGCGTGAGCAGAAAAGTGATCGAACAGGGTAATGTGCATTTCATGGTAGGACAGTATATGGGATCTGCTCAGTAAGGCGGTGAACATCCTTAGCTCCCCAAGGACCATATTGCTTGTTCAGCAATTCCTGACCAAGACCAGATGACTTGCAAGATGTATCCAATTCGATCGGAGGATAATGATGAACGTCATTACCAAAGTAACCCTTGGGTTCGTTGAATGCAAGGTGGGTACCCTGAATTCATTTATCTGAAAGACTGAATCTGTCTGGTCGCAACAGCTGATCATGCGGGAGCGAGGCCCCTTCTGAAGGATGCGGAGACCTCCATTTCCTTCGACCCGGTTCGGTACAGATAGAATCCTTCTCCGCTCTTGACCCCCAACTTCCCAGCAGCTACCATCTGCACCAGCAGCGGGCAGGGCGCGTATTTCGGTTCCCCTAATCCTTCATGCAATACACGAAGTATGGACAAACAGGTATCCAAGCCAATGAAATCCGCAAGCTGCAGAGGTCCCATGGGATGTGCCATTCCCAATTTCATGATCGTGTCGATTTCCGATACGCCTGCCACCCCTTGGAAGAGGGTCTGGATCGACTCATTGATCATTGGCATCAATATCCTGTTAGCCACGAATCCTGCGTAGTCATTGACCGTTACCGGCACTTTCCCGATCGCCTTGCTCAGGTCCACGACCGT
>JAHEFL010000549.1 GCA_024640205.1 Flavobacteriales bacterium
CTCGAAGGCTCGCTGAAGGATGGCTGGTACCTGGCACCCACGGTGATCGAGGGGCTGGGCGCGCAGTGCAGGACCAATCAGGAGGAGATCTTCGGACCGGTGGTCACCATCGCCCCGTTCGATACGGAGGAGGAGGCCTTGGAGAATGCCAACGGAACCCCTTACGGCCTGGCCTCGGTGCTTTGGACCCGTGATATCAAGCGTGCGCACCGCATGGCGCGCGCATTGGAATCCGGGATCGTGTGGGTGAACTGCTGGATGATCCGTGATCTGCGTACGCCGTTCGGCGGTGTGAAGCAGAGCGGTGTGGGCCGCGAGGGCGGTGTGGAGGCCCTGCGATTCTTCACCGAGGCGAAGAACGTGTGCATCAAGCTCTGAGCGAGCGCTGCCTGGGTGTGGTGCGGTGCTTCATTCCGTTGGTGAAGAACCAACCGAAGCGCAGGTCGAACCAGCGCTCGAAACGCTCCAGTCCATCGAATAGTACTATGAGGATACGGTCCATGGGTTCAGCAGGTGTACGGGTATAACTGTGATCCACCGGCGATCAGTATGTGGCGACCAAGAACCCGGGTGGGCAAGCGCTGTCAGCCGCGTCCTACCGTACGGAGACCTTGAACGAGATGCGCACCCCTTCGCCCTCGGGTCCGATGACCATTTCCACCGCCCCGCTGGCGTGCCGTGCCAGATCGGCCAGGCCAAGGGCCGGAGTGCGTGCACCCTTGGTATGCTGGAGCAGTAGCGCGCGATAGTGCTCGCGCCGTTGCTGGGCATCCATGCCGTTCAGGCGCTCCACGGCCTGGCGCTCCTCCTCCACCGCTGCAGGGGATAGAACGGCGGAAATGGCGATCTCGTACTTGTTCTTCGCCGCGGCCAGCAGCACCGTGCCGCGGGGTCCGGAGCCTCCTGCCCCTTCCAACCATTCCAAGGCGGCCAGATAGGCCACCGAGCGCACACCGACGCTTTCCGGATGGTCATCGATATCGTGATCGACGATCCGGAGGACGCCTTCCTGGGCGCCTGCGGAAGGAAGACCATGCTGCACCACCAGGATATCGTTCTCCACCACGATCCGGTGTACCTCGAGAAGCTCTTTCCGCCAGGGCTCCAAGCTGGCCAACTCGGCCTTACCGAGCAGCACGCAAAGGGCGAAGCGGCACGACCGATCATCCAGTGGATCCAGGCCATGCAGCAGGGGTTGTCCGGAACGCCGTGCCATTTCGATCAAGCCCAGCCCGGCACCGCCGCGTTCGGATCTCGTTGTTGCCTTTAACCCGGAAAGGAACCGTTCCTTCAGCTCGGTGGCGTCCAAGCGCTCCAGATCCTGCATAAGTGCGCCGAGCGCATCCGCTTCGCCGGCGTCCATCCGGTTCACTGTTTGCACGGCGAACCCATCATCGATGCCCCGTAAAAGGAACAGACTGCGACCGCGGTCCAATGGGCCTTCCTCCTTCACGACGAACCGGTGCCGGACGATGTTCTGGTAGGCCTCCACCATCACAAAGGCCAGCTTGCCGCGCAATTTTTGCGAGTCGCCAAGGCCGGCGAGGACCTCCTCGCTCAAGGTGATCAATCGCGCAGTATGCTCATCGTGGAACCGGCCGCTGTATAGGAACGTGGCCCGGTCACCCGAAAAGGACCGGGCGAGAGTATGCGCAGCGCCTATATCCATTCAAGGCTCTGCTGCCAAAGATAGAAGGACAGGGTGCTCTGCGCCATCGCATCCCAAGGTAGGCTTCCGAAGGAATTGCGCTCGCTGCACAGGCGCACGCATAACTTCGCAGGCCATGAGCGAGAGGTACCAAAAACTGGTGGACAAGGCGCACGTACATGTCCGCAAGTTGTTGAGCCAACTGCCCAAGCATATCCGTTTCCACGATCTGGCGCATACCCACACGGTGACCCGCGCCGCCGTGGGCATCGGGCAGGCCTTGCGCTTGGATACACGCGACCTGTTGTTGCTCGAAATAGCGGCACTTTTCCATGATACGGGGTACACACGCAGCTACGATGGACATGAGGCCGTAAGCGCTGAACTGGCCGCCGCCTT
>JAHEFL010000083.1 GCA_024640205.1 Flavobacteriales bacterium
AGCCCTCCGGCATTGCTCACCGCGGAGGCCAGCTCCCAGCCGGAACACCAGATCATTCCGGCCTGCACCACCGGGTACCGGATCCCGAACAACGCCGTCACTCTGTTCCCCTGCTCCATCGGGGCAAAGCTACCGGCTGCCACCGTTCCGCGCCCCCCTATTCGGAACATGTTGATATCCAACACCAAACCCCCAGTGCGGAACCGTTCGGATCTTTGCTAAGTTTGCCGGGTGCAAGCTGTTCCAGTACGTATGTCCATGAAGAAGCATTCCCTTCTCCCGCTATTGAGCCCCGTGCTTCTGCTGCTGGTGAGCCTTCCGGCGAACGCGCAGTACGCTTGGGATGTGGGGGTTCATATCGGGGGCTCGAACTACCTGGGCGAAATGGGTGGAAAGGAGGAGACCCGTCGTGATTTCGTTTGGGACATGAAACTGAACCAGACGCGCTTCACCTTCGGCGGCTTCGCACGGCGCAAGTTCAGCCGGATCATCTCCGTGAACACAGGGTTGATGTACATGCGGCTCCAAGGAGCCGATGCGCTGAGCACCAACCGTGGACGGGTGGGACGCAACCTGAATTTCCGGAACGATCTATTCGAATGGTACATCCGTCCGGAGTTCACCATTTTCCAGGACAATGACCTGGGAGGAAGGGGCCGCTACAAAACGGACTTCCGCCTGTTCGGATATGTGGGAGCTGCGGTGTACTATTCCAATCCCAAAGGACAATTGGACCGGCAGGGCGAATTCATTGCACTGCAACCCTTGAACACGGAGTTGGCGGACTATTCCAAATTCGGCGTGAGCATTCCTGCCGGTATCGCCTTCCATTTTACCAAGGCACGCAGGCATCGCTTCGGTTGGGACTTCGGCTGGCGCACCACCTTCTCGGATTATCTGGATGATGTGAGCACCACCTACAAGGACCCGAACCTCTTGCCCGGTGGCCCCACCGGCCAGGCGGCCATCATGTATGACCAGAGCAGCTATGCGTACGCCCTGGATCCCAGCCTACCGGACCCGAACAATTACGGGTACTACACGAGCCCTGGTGATTCACCCGACCGGGAGAACAAGCGGGGCGACCCCACGCACAACGACAGCTACCTGACAATGACGTTCACCTACAGCTACGTGCTGCGTGGACAGTCCAATTTCTATCGTCAGCGCTACGGTTGGGTGCGGGGTGCAAAGCGTGTTGGCCGTCGCTCGCGCGCCAAGTTCTGAGCCTTTCCTTTCCGTTGTAGCGATCGATCAGATGTGATCGATACGGTTGCGTTCCATCCAGTCCTCCAGGACCACGAGCGACCAGAGCCTGGCCCAATTCACGCGCGGATCCTTCGCTTGGAAGCGATGCCACATCCGGTCCACGCTGCCGGGTTTGAAAAGATCGCGTTGCGACAAGCGGTGAAGGCGTTCCGAGCAGAAGTTGTTCAGTTCGCCGCGCATCCAGAGTTCCCAGGGTAATGTGAAACCCATTTTGGGGCGACCCGCCACCTCGGCCATCCAGGGACCCATCGCCTCCACCAACAGCTGTTTCGGGCTATGGGGGAACTTGACGGTATCGCTCACCCCCAGCACGTATTCCACCAGGTCGTGGTCCAGGAAGGGCACACGGACCTCCAGCGCATGGGCCATGCTCATCTGGTCCGTATCCCGCAGTAACACATTTTGCAGGTACGTGGACAACTCACCAATGGAAACCTGGGAAAGGAAGGGCAATGCGTAGCCACCTTCCTTCCGGATCAGGTCGCGCAGAATGCCAGCGACCCGGTTGGAAGGCAGCTCCTCCTGACGGAGCAGACCCACCAACTCGCGATCGGTCATGGAGAGCCGGGAGACCGGATAGGTATCATCCACCGAAAAGCTGCGCAGGGTAAGCAGTTCGGCCAGTTTGTTGCCAGCGATCGAAGGCTTGATCGAACGGGCGAGGGATGCGACAAGCTGCCTGGTCACCAGTGGGAACTGGGTCACCCAGCGGCGTTCCCAGAGGGCCAGGGAGCGCTTGAAGACCGGATAGCCGGCGAACAGCTCATCACCGCCCAGCCCGCTCAAGACCATGGTGATGCCAGCTTCCTTCACCGCTTTGGAAACCACGTAGGTGTTCACACCATCCGCACTGGGATGATCCATCGCCGCAAGCGCGTCGGGCAGGAGCGATGGCATAACCGCCACCCGCAGACGGATGGGGGTATGCTCCGTCCGGAACCGTCTTGCCACCAGGTCCGCGTACTGCTCCTCACTGTAGTCCGCTTCATCGAAGACCACGGAGAAGGTGTGTACCGGGGAGGAACTGGCCTCGGCCATGAGCGCGACCACGGCACTCGAATCGATGCCACCCGAGAGGAAGGCACCGAACGGAACATCGGACACCAGGCGCTTTTCCACGGCCCGTGCCAAGCGTTGCCGCACCTCCTTCTTCACTTCCTCCCGATCATGCGTAACAGCCGACGGATCCACCGAGCCCACCAGATCGTACCAACGGCGTTCCTGCACCTCCTGATCCGAGATCCGGATGCAATACCCTGCCGGCAACATACGTACGCCGCGCAGCAAGGTGTCCGGTGCATGCACGGTCTGGTAGCGCAGGTGATCCACCAGGTTCTCCGTATCCAACCGGCGTGGGACCAGTTCGGAAGCCAGCAACGCGCGCACTTCGGAAGCGAACAGGATATGGCGGTCGTTCTGATACAGGTACAAGGGTTTGATGCCCATCCGGTCCCTGGCGAGGAAGAGGTCCCCGGTCAAGGCATCATGCACCGCAAAGGCGAACATCCCCTGCAGGCGGGGCAGGCAGTCCGCGCCCCAGCGCTGATAGGCGGCCAATAGCACCTCAGTATCGGAACCGGTGCGGAACGCCCAAGGGGATGCACCGGACTCCAATTCCGAACGCAATTCCCGGAAGTTGTACAACTCCCCATTGTAGACCAAGGTGTAGCGCCCATCAGCACTGCGGAAGGGTTGGTCCGCACCAGGGGACAGGTCGATGATGCTGAGCCGCACATGGCCGAGCACCGCATTGCCGCATAATTGGGTACCGGTGGCATCCGGCCCGCGATGGGTCAGTGCGGATGTCATCCGCTGTGCGATGCTTACCGGGTCGGGGAGACCCTCAAGGCCGTATATACCGGCGATACCGCACATCAGACGGCCGCCTCCGTGGCCGCCAGCACACGTTCCAGGCCATCGCGCAGGGGAAGCATATCACGCCCGAGCAGGGCACGCATGCGCGTGACATCCGGCATACGGCGGGTCATGTCGCCTTCCTCCAACGGTGGCAGGTGCACCAGCTTGGAGCTACTTCCGGTGATCTCCACGATCATGGTCGCCAACTCCTTGATGGTGATCTCCACGTCGCTACCGATGTTCACCACATCGTTGATCACCTTGTTGCCGTGGAAGGCGTTCAGGCAGGCATCGATGTTGTCATCGATGTAGCAGAAAGTCCGGGTCTGCAAGCCATCACCGAAGATCGTGATGTCCTCGTTCGCCAATGCCGCCCGGATGAACTTGGAGACGACGAAATCGCGACTTTGCTTGGGGCCGTACGTATTGAAGAAGCGGAAGACCGTGTATTCCAGGCCGAACTCACGCTGATAGGAGCGCAGGAAGGCCTCGCCGATGTTCTTCACGATGGCATAAGGAAGCTTGGAGTTCAGTGGAGTCGTCAGCTCGTTCTGGGGGATCTCCACCGGTTCACCGTACACCTCGCTGCTGCTGCTGAACAGAACACGTTTCACGCCGGTGTTCTTGGACAGGTCCAGCACGTTGCGGATGCCATCGATATCCCTTAGCACCATCACGGGATTATCCGTGGTGCGCTTCACCCCTACCACCGCCGCATAGTGGAACACGTAGTCGAAGTGGTTGGCATAGAAGACACCGCTGATGTCCTCGAAGCGGTTCGCATCGCATTTGATGAAATGCAGGTTGGATGGCCGCGGATCGGGCAACTTGCGCACGTCTCCCGTGAGCAGGTCGTCCACCACCACCACTGTATTCGCAGGATCCGCTGCAAGGCGGATGGCCAGATCGCTGGCAATGAAGCCAGCGCCACCGGTAACGAGGATGCGTGACATGGGAGCGTTGAAAGGGCCGTAAAGCTAGCCGATCAGGCCGATCGCAAGGTCAGATCCAGCGCTGAAAGGCCCGACGCAGGACCCACGTTAGGAGCAAGGCCACAACGAATCCGTACCAGAACGCCGCACTCCGCAGTACCTGCCCGATCAGATACGGTAGCAGGCGCCATCGGAAAGGTTCGGTCGAACCCATTCTCTGGGTCCACCAATCGGCATCCAACTCCTTCACGGGCGGGAGCGTGGAACCGGTGAGCGAAAGATCGGACCAGGTGATCCCCTCCGGCCCGACATCTGCGATCAGCAAGGCATCGCGCGGCTCATCGCGCAGCGCGGATTGGATGAAGGTGATCCGGGGTGCATGCTCCTGGAAAAAAATGCTGGCCGGTGCGCGACCCGCCATGCTTCCGCTGATCCAGAACACCTCGTTCGTCCCTGCGATGCGCTCCAGGATCGGCCAGGCCTCCCGCCTGTAATTACCCGGCAGAACGGAACGTGTGTTCCCTTCGAACAGGGGCCCGTACCGGGGATCGTCCTCCGCCCAGATGGGTCGATGTGTGACGATGAACAGGCGACCACGGAGCCCCTCGCCGGCCTTCCTCAGCATGCCCAATTGCTGCCCGTCGAGCGAGCCATTGTCGCGTTCGGTATCCAACAACAGGATGCGGTCCGGTCCTATTGCAAGCAGGATGGGTACCTCACCGAAGGCCTCCGAATAAGCCGGGCCCACGTCATGGTTCCCGGGTGCATTGAACAAGGGAATATCCAGTCGGTCGAAAAGCGATCGACGGTAGCGGGGTATGTCCTTGTCCGGATCAAGGAACAGGTCCCCTGTGCTGAGCAGCACGTTCGCTCCCAAGGCATTGATCGTGTCCAGGCTCGCGAGCAGGGTAGCCGCCGGAAATCCGCTTCGGTTGCCACTGGACCCATGGAAATGACCGCTGATGATCATCCGGTAGTGCCCATTGCTATCCGGGGGGAGCACTTCCCGACCCGTGAAAGGCGAGATCTGCGCCAGCAAGGCACAACTGTTCAGCAGCACGGCCAATGACAGGGTCCTGCTGATCATGGCGCAGTGCTCGTTGCTTTCAACGGTACACCTCCGTCCGCTGGAACAGTATCCTTCACCGTGATCCCGAACGCATAGGGGAACACTTCCACCTCCTTGGTGCGGCTGGCGCCCAATACGCTGTACCGGATCCGCTGGTCCTTCACCTTCGGCAGTTCGCTATTCCCACCGACCAGGAACTGAACACGGACCGGGTCACCCGGACGTCCTGAGCGCCGGATCGGAACGATGGTGGGCCCCAACGGCGGGATCACGGAACCGTCAGTCGTCAAGAGACCATGCACCTCCATAGGCAGGCTTTCGATCGGGACGAGATCAAGGACCAACGTATCGCCTCGAAGCTCCTGCCGGTATGCGTGGAAGCCTTTCGGAACATCCAGCAGCGTGCGGATCACCTGCTGGTTGCGGTACAATAGGGATCGATCGAGCTCTTTCCAAGGGAACTCCCGGTACACAGAGGCGGAAACCGTATCCAACGAGGGTCCAAGGACCTGGAAAACACTGTCCAGGTAGGCCGTCCGTGATATCCGCTCGAGGCAATGAACGTAGGCCCTGAAAACCTGCTCATCATTGAAGTACGCATCGTGCAGGTCCTGCTCGGGTCCGGTCCACCCGACCCATCGGCCACTGCCGACCAGCTTGGTGATGGGGAATGCACTGAAGCTCTCGTAGGCGATCGGTTCGATCCGTCGCCGTTCCGGATCGTAATAGAACTTCACATCGCTCCAATCCATGCTCCGGTAGCCGCCCACCAGATCGAGCAGGGCATGCCGGCGGGCGATCCGCTCCGCGTCGAACACCTCCGAGGGTTTCAACCCGGCCCGTCGGAATCCCTCCATGAGGGATGCGGCCTCCTCGAAACGCTTCCTGGCCAACGTGTCCTTCGCCAAGGCCCCGCTATCGAAGGCATCCAAGGCAGCGGCCTGATAGCTCGCGTAGGCCTCTTCGAAGCGCTCCCCACGCATTTCGTTCAAGCGATGTTCCCAATACAGGGATGGGTCGAAACGGAATAGGGGCCCTTCCACCCTGCCGTTGTTCTGCAACAACTCCGGACCGAAGTGCTCCTCATAGGCGTAAATGCCCAGGTCCTCCCCGTTCAGCTCCACGCGGATGAAGCCGTAGCGCAGCGCTATGATCCCTTCACCGGCCATGAGCTGGTGGGCCAGCCATTCACTGATGTAATTGCGCGTACCCGGATGTTGCAACGAGAACCGGCGCATGCCGAGAAAGGAACCGTCCTTCTTCGCAATGACGCGGAAGGACCACTTGCTGCCTTTCACATGGTCCGTCATCTTGCCCTTTATGCGGAGTTTCGCCTTGAAGGCATTGCCCTCGCTTTCCAATTTGGCAGGTACGTAGGGTCGTCCTTCCGGCAGGATCACTCCGCGCGCGCGGGCTTCCTCCACCGCACCCTGCAGGATGAGCATGTCCTCCTCATCGATGGAAATGGACAGGAGCAGCGGCTCCACCGCAAAGCTGGCGGGGTAATTCGTGAACACTTGTCGCACGAAGGTCCCCAGTCCGGGATGCTTCCGGGCCTTCAAGGCGCGATCGGCCGACCAGCCACCAACAAGTAATAAGGCCAGCAGCGCCGCCAGTCCCCATACCCACCTTTTCCTGCTACTTCTCACGGCCTGTTCCGAATGAGCGGCAAAGTAAATGCCTGCATTGGCTATACAGCGTCCTGGACCACTGGCCCCTCCTCGGCAGCGACCTCGGCAGCGACCTCCTCATGTTCATACCAGGAAGCGATCTCCTCCTCGGTGGTGATGGTCATGATG
>JAHEFL010000084.1 GCA_024640205.1 Flavobacteriales bacterium
AGCAGCAACAAATGGCCCAGGATGCCTTGGACCGATGGTGGTGGCCGAGCCTGATGATGTTCGGACCGAACGATGCGGAAAGCGCGCACAGCGCCCAGAGCATGACCTGGAAGATCAAACGGGAGAGCAATGATGAACTCAGGCAGAAATTCATTGACCGCACCGTCCAGCAGGCCGAAGTGATCGGACTGCGGATCCCGGATCCGGACCTGAAATGGAACGAGGGCACCGGGCACTACGATTTCGGACCGATCGATTGGGATGAATTCTGGAACGTGGTGAAAGGGAACGGGCCCTGCAACAAGGCACGGCTGGAAGCCAGGAACAAGGCACATGACCGAGGTGCATGGGTACGGGAAGCCGCCATTGCATACGCGGCCAAAAAGAAGGAGCGAGTGGCCGCCTGAAGATGAAGTGGTGGTCAAGCGGATCGATCACCGGTGCCATCCGGAACCAATATCAGACCATTGACAATGAGCAAGGAAAAGGACAACTGGCCGCTGTGGGAGGTATTCATCCAGAGCAAGCGGGGATTGGAGCATAAACATGTGGGCAGCCTGCACGCAGCCGACCCGCGCATGGCCATTGAGAATGCCCGGGATGTTTATACCAGGAGGCAGGAAGGGAACAGCATCTGGGTGGTTCTTGCGGAACACATGCACGCATCACGACCGGAAGATGCGGAGAGTTTCTATGATCCGGCCGACGACAAGGTGTACCGGCACCCCACGTTCTACACCATGCCGGAAGGGGCCAAGTATATCTGATGACGCAATCGCCCCCGGCCTGACACATTGTTGGCGGCCGGGCGCGCGACGCCATTAATTGCGATGCACGAATGACCGACCAAGAAGCTCTTCACACCTACGCGTTGCGACTTGCCGACGACCTGCTCATCCTGAGCCACCGTCTGGGAGAATGGTGCGGCCATGGACCCGTCCTGGAAGAGGATATCGCGCTGACGAACCGGGCGTTGGACCACTTGGGCGAAGCGCGCAACCTATTGACCTATGCGGGTCAGGTGGAAGGCAAAGGCCGGGACGAGGACGACCTCGCATACCTGCGGAAGGAGCGCGAATATTTGAACGTCAAGTTGGTGGAACAGGAGAATGGTGATTATGCGCATACGATCGCACGGAGTTTCCTCTTCGATGCCTACCACCTGCCATTGATGGAAGCGATGTTGAAGAGCAAGGATGAGCAATTGGCCGCCATCGCCGGCAAGGCGGTCAAGGAAGCGACCTATCACCTCCGGCATAGCAGCGATTGGATGATCCGCTTCGGTGACGGCACCGATGAAAGCCACCAACGGGCGCAGCGGGCATTGAACGAACTATGGACCTTTACGGGCGAATTGTTCGTATCGGATGAAGTAACCTCGAAACTCGTCGAAATGGGTGTTGCACCTGACCTTGGCGCAGTGAAAGCGGCATTCGACAGGACCGTGAATGAGGTTCTTGCTGAGGCCACCTTGTCCCGTCCAGAAGATGGGTACATGGCCACTGGTGGTCGCCAGGGAATGCACACGGAACGAATGGGCTTCATCCTCACCGAAATGCAATACATGCAGCGCGCATATCCGGGTGCGGAATGGTGATCCGGATCAGTGCGACGGCAACCTCTCCGGCATTTTCGACCCGGGAACACCAATGATGGGCGATCAAAACCCGATCACCGAGGAACGCATCCTGGCAATATTGGATCGCGTCAAGGACCCTGAGATCCCGGTGATCAGTTTGATCGACCTGGGTGTGGTGAACGGTATCGACGTGAGTGCTTCAGGTGCCGTTACCGTGACGATCACCCCGACCTATACCGGATGCCCCGCCATGGACGTCATGAAGGCTGACATTCTCACTGAATTGGGCAATGCGGGGATCGAAGATGTCCGGGTGGAATTGGTACTCGCCCCCGCCTGGTCCACTGATCGGATCACCGAGGGCGGCAAGCGGAAGCTGAAGGAATACGGGATCGCACCACCGGAGACGACCGCGGACATTCGGGCGCTCAAGGGAAAGGCACCCATTGTAGAATGCCCCCAGTGTGGGTCCGAGGATACCGTGATGCTATCCGCCTTCGGAAGTACGGCCTGCAAAGCACTATGGAAGTGCAATACGTGCCTTGAGCCGTTCGATCAGTTCAAGTGCCTGTGATGTGAACGGAAGAGCAAACCTGAACATGGCCTATAACAAGATCAACTACAGCATTTCCAGCGGCGTCGCCACGATCACGTTGAACCGACCTGACAAGCTCAACAGCTTCGACCGGGAAATGGCACTGGAGACCATTGACGCTTTGGATAAGGCTGCCGGCGATAAAGACGTCCGCGCGTTGCTACTGACGGGTGAAGGGCGGGCGTTCTGTGCTGGTCAGGATCTCGCGGAAGCGATCGCGCCGGGAACGAAGATCGAGGAGATCATCACGGTACAATACAATCCCATCGTGAAGCGCTTACGCACCCTTCCGAAACCTGTGGTCGCGGCAGTGAACGGCGTGGCAGCGGGCGCCGGTGCCAACATCGCCTATGCGTGTGATCTGACGCTCGCCTCAGAGAGCGCCAAATTCGTGCAGAGTTTCATCAACATCGGGCTGATCCCGGACAGCGGAGGGACCTTCACGCTGCCCCGCCTCGTGGGGATGCAGCGCGCTTTCGGACAAATGATCCTGGCGCCCAAGGTGAGCGCCCGGGAAGCGGAAGCCTTGGGCATGATCTGGAAAGTCGTTCCGGATGCGGACCTGATGACGGAAGCAGCGGCCCTTGCAGGATCTTTGGCCGGAATGCCCACCAAGGCCATCGCGCTGACCAAGGATGCGCTGAACAAGGCTCAGAACAATGACCTCAATGCCCAATTGGATGTCGAGAATGAACTCCAAAGCATCGCGGGCAGGAGCCATGACTACAATGAAGGCGTGAAGGCCTTCCTGGAGAAGCGTAAGCCTGAATTCAAGGGCGAATAGTACCGGTACCGTCACGTTACAGCATGCACCGCGCCCCCTGAGTAAGGACTATCCTGACGAACTTCGTGGCATGGACCGAACTACGAACATTGGAGTAATTGGTGCAGGTACCATGGGCACCGGGATCGTTCAGCTTGCCGCCCAAGCAGGACATGAGGTCGTGCTGTTCGACACCAGGGCGGGTGCTGCCGGACAGGCATTGGATGCACTGGGAAAAACCTTGCACAAGCTGGTCGAAAAAGGCAAGTTCAACCCGGATCAGGTCAAGGGGATCCTGGACCGGATCACGGTCGCGAACGCCTTACAGGACTTGGCGGCAAGCGGGCTCGTCGTCGAGGCGATCATCGAGGATCTAACGATCAAGAAGAAGCTCTTTTCGGACCTGGAAAAGATCGTACCAAAGGATTGTGTTCTGGCTACCAACACTTCTTCCCTTTCCGTAACGGCCATAGCTGCCGCTTGTGAACTTACAGGGCGGGTGATCGGTCTACATTTCTTCAATCCTGCTCCTATCCTACCATTGGTCGAGGTGGTCCCTGGTCTGGCCACGGCTGAAGGGACGGTAGGAAAGGCTGTGGAGTTGATGCACGCGTGGGGTAAGGTACCCGTTACCTGCCGGGACACGCCGGGGTTCATCGTGAACCGGGTGGCACGCCCCTTCTATGGTGAATCATTGAGGATCCTGGAGGAAGGGATCGCTGACATGGCCACGATCGATCATGCCATGCGCAGCAAGGGAGGTTTTCGCATGGGCCCGTTCGAGCTGATGGACCTGATCGGTAACGATGTCAACTTCGCTGTGACACAAAGCGTTTACAATGCGTTCTTCCAGGACCCACGATATCGTCCAAGCCTTACCCAGCAGCGCATGGTGGAAGCAGGGTGGTTCGGCAGAAAATCAGGGCGCGGCTACTATGACCACTCCAAGGCTGCCATCACGACCGAACCATCGAACGATGATGCCCTCTTGGATCGGATCTGCGGGCGCGTCCTCGTGATGCTTATCAATGAAGCGGTGGACGCGCTGTACCTCGGTATCGCGAGTAAAAAAGATCTGGACCTGGCGATGACCAAAGGAGTGAACTATCCTAAGGGCTTATTGGATTGGGCGAACGAGAAGGGCCTCTCCCAGTGTCTTTCAGCCTTGGAAGGGCTGCAGTCCGAGTATGGCGAGGACCGCTACCGGCCTTCACCCTTGCTGCGGAGAATGGCGGCTGACGGTTCGACTTTCAACTAGCAGAGCCGTTCGTTCCGCCCAACTCTTTTCCCGGTATTTTGTTTCCATGGAATATTTCTTCATACATTCGCGCACATTCATCTTAAAACGGGACCATGAACAAGACTGCATTTTCAATTGCTGCGATGGCAGCCCTGACGTTGATCGCCTGCGGACCTAGTGACGCTGAGATCGCTGCCGAGAAGGAAAAGGCCACAGCCGATAGCATAGCGGCCGCCGCTGCCATGGAAAAAAACGTGGCTTTGGACCTTCAAGAGAGCAACGTGACTTGGGAGGGCAACATGACCGGAGCCAAAGTTTATGGCCATACCGGAACACTGAACCTGACTGCAGGAGAATTGGTCATGAAAGGTGGACAAGTAGTGTCAGGCAGCTTTATGGTAGATATGAACACGATAACGCCGACGGATGATGGTTACGCTCCTGATGGATCTGCCGAAGGGACCCGATCCAATCTTGTCGGGCATCTTTCCTCTGAGAGCTTTTTCGATGTAACTAATCACCCCACTGCTTCATTCAAGATCACATCAGTGGATGGAAATACGGCCATGGGTCAATTGACCATCCGCGGAACGACCAATGAGGAAAAGGTGACCGATATTGAGGTCAGCGAAAGCGAAGGCACGGTGAAAGTGCTTGGAAATCTGGTGTTCGACCGTCACAAATACGGTGCAACTTGGGACCATCCTGTGAAGGAGCTCTTGCTTGCCAACGACATTTCCCTGCAGGTCCGATTGGTCGGCACCGCGGAATGATCGTTTGATCTTGAAGAATGAAATGAGGCGCACCGAACAGTGCGCCTCATTTCATTTCAGGTCCATCCTGGCTTAGCCCTCGGCCAGCAGAAAATCGTTCATGGGCTTCATGGCCTTGTAGTGCTCCATGAGGATCTGAGGCAACTTGGGGTCCTCGACCACCTTCGCTGGTAGTTCTGCCATGTAATAGAACTGCTTGTTCGCGATCAACGGTTCCTTTTCCACCAGTGCCTTGAACTCAGGTGGCAGCACCTTGTTCTTCTCACCCATCACACTGCCGAAGAACTTCACGAAGTTCTTGTCCGACCGTAATGCTTGGAAGCGCTTCATTTTACCAGCGATGTGCTGTCTGATACGATACAGGTCCTCTTTCTCGGGCATGTAGCGCCCTCCATAAATGCGGACCTTTTCCGGCCCCAGTTCGAAGTAGATCCCCGGCACCCCATGATCCTTGCGACCGGCGGGCGAAACGATGGCTGACATCTGCATCTTATAGGGCGTCTTGTCCTTGCTGAAACGGATGTCACGGTTGATCCTGAAGATGGCCTCCTTAGGAGCGATCTGCACCCGCGGATCCTCCTTCGACACGCGTTTGATGACTTCTGCAACAAAGTCCTCGAACGGGACCTTCACACTTTTCTCGTAGCGCTTGCGGTTCTTGTCGAACCACTCCTTGTTGTTGTTCTTCGCCAGATCCTTGAAGAAGCGGTTGAAATCGGGAGTGAACCAGCTCATGACATCGTATTTTGTCCGAAGTTAACGAGTACAGAATCCTTAGGATGGCACGCGCTCGCAGAGAACCGGAGCTCTTCGCCCCACTGCACGTGGCCGTTGTCGACGGTCCGATGGGCAAGGTGTGGATCGAAAGCGATGGTGCGTTGATCACGCGCGTGAGCTTCGAAACGCTGCATGTGCGGCAGGCGAGAACACCGAAAGTGCTGAACGACGCTCAAAAACAGCTGGAAGCCTATTTCAAAGGCAGGCGCAAGCATTTTGAACTCCCCATACAGCGTCAAGGCACGCGATTCCAGAAATTGGTGTGGGATGCGATCGAAGGGATCCGGTTCGGGGATACGCGCAGCTACCAGGAGATCGCCGATCGGATCGGGGGACGCTCGATGGCGCGGACCGTGGGCAATGCATGCGGCTCGAACCCCACCCCCATCATCGTTCCCTGCCACCGGGTGATCGGCAGCAGCGGATTGTTAACGGGATACGTCGGTGGGATCTGGCGTAAACGTTGGTTGCTCCAACACGAGGGGGTCTTGTCCAAAGAGCTGTTCTGAGCGGCCCTCATGAATGCCGACGACGAAGCAGTGACGTCGGTACCTTAGCGCCCGATGGATGCACAGCACCTGGCCGAACGGGTCGTGGCCCGGATGTACGATAATGACCCGTTCAGCATCTGGATGGGGATCGAACGCATGGTGGTGGAACCCGGGCATTGTGTTCTTCGGATGACCGTTCGCGCCGAAATGCTGAACGGATTCTCGATCTCCCATGGTGGCATCACTTATTCGCTGGCGGATAGCTGCCTTGCTTTCGCTTCGAATTCACATGGGATCCAAAGCATGTCCGTGGAGACCTCCATCAGCCACACCAAAGCGGTGAAGGAGGGGGACGTCCTTACAGCTGAGAGCGAAGAGATGAACCTCGGGCGCCGCTTCGGGATCTACCAGGTCCGGGTATCGAACCAGCGGGAAGAGACCGTTGCGTTATTCAAGGGAACGGTCTTCAGGACCGGAGAATCCTGGTTCCCGGACGAAAAAGAAGGAATTTGACATGAAGGACGCTTTCATTGTTGATGCCATCCGCACGCCCATCGGGAACTTCACCGGCAGCCTGGCCCTGGTGCGGGCCGATGACCTGGCGGCCCATGCCCTCTCCGCATTGGTCGCGCGCCACCCGGACCTGGACCATTCGGCGTTGGACGATGTGATCCTCGGATGCGCGAACCAGGCCGGGGAGGA
>JAHEFL010000085.1 GCA_024640205.1 Flavobacteriales bacterium
CTCCATCATTTGCTCCCAGGTATGAGTATAGGACCGCCAAGGTCATCACCACCGCGAGCACCAATACGGAATGGATCAACCAGCGTTCGATCTTCCACGCCTTGTCACTCTTGTCGCTTAATTGCCGGAAGGGGTCGCCAGCGGTCTCCGCCAATCCACCACAACCACAAACCCAGGAGCAGTACCAGCGCTTCCCGTAGAAGTACGTCAGCACCGGCGATATCAGGAAGATCATGGCCACGCCGAACAGGAGCATGAACGATCCGAAACCTCCAGCTTCGATCAGGCCTTTCACGTGCCACTCATCGAAGAAGTAGTAGTTGAGCGGCCACATGTTGGCGAAATTGTAGTAAGGTTCATTGAGCCTTTGGAGCAGTTCCGGGATCAGGAATGCGAAGCCCAACTGGAAGAACATCACCGAGATGGTGCGGAACACCTGGTACTTATTGTGCCGGTATTTCAGAATGAATTTCAAACCCATCACGAGGATCGCAAGTGTGTACAAGGTGCCGTAAACGAACCATTCAGAGGCGGCATTCCCGCTAAGAGCAATGCTGAGCGGATCGAACAAGGCCACCATGCCTCCATTGGTCGCACCATCCCGGCCGAGGCCTAGTAATTCGGGCTGGAAATAAAGGAGGACGTAAAAGCCCGTCAGGATCACACCGAGGACCCATGCCGATGCTCCGCGCGCCGTAAGTCCATGATGCCAGACTCCATCATTCTTGATGCCCGCGGGTTCGTGGGCATAGGTGCGATGCATATGTAACGCGGCCCCCAAGATGACGGCCAACAGTGCACAGCCGAGGACCATTGCTGCCGGAACTCCGGGAATGAATGGACTTACGAACAGCGAGAGGATACCGACGGCCACCGCCGTCAACGCACCTTTCTGGACGGCATCCAGAGTGCCGCTTCGCAGCTCGGAGATCGATAGACTATGGTCGGTCCGGCTCATACGCTTACCCGGTTCCGTTCCTTGAACGAGTCTTGCACCATCCGAATGGTCGAGCCATGGAATTCGGGATCAAAGCTTGCTTCGCGGAAATTACTCATGAGGTGGTCCACCGTTGTACCCTGCGTGATATAACGATCCAATACCTCATGGCGCAGCCGTATCCCGAATGCATGGACTCCTTTCACTATGCGATCTTCAGTGTCCCATACCACCCGCAATGCTTGCCTGCCGCTCCGATGCTCCCAGTAGTGATCCGATTCTCCATCACGCAATTCCTTCCTCACCCATCCGTACGTCTGGTATTCAATGTCGAAGAATTTCGAACTGTTGAACCAGACACCCGGACGGTATGATGTCCGTTGTCCGGTGAGGGAAAGGGCAACGGTCTCTCCCATCATCCGACCGGTATACCAGACCTGTTCGATCGGTCCGCGCTCAGGGTCGGGGTTTTGATGGAACTCGGCGCAATCGCCGATCGCGTAAACGTCGGTGGCGCTCGTTTCCAGGAATTCGTTCACCAGCACACCACGTCCGGTGGCGATCCCGGTCGTTCCAGCCAGCCATGCGATGTTCGGGCTGACACCGGTGGTCAGGCCAACGAATTCACACGCGATCTCTTCACCCGAATTCGTTCGCACACCGCATACTCTGCCATCCGCACCTGGCACTATCCCTGCCAGTTCCGTTCCGCACCTCAGATCCACGCGGTGCTCCATGATATGCCTGCCGATCAATTCGGCTTCCTGTAAGGGCAAGTGATCGCCCCAGAAAGATCGATCCCTCACCAGGAAGGTGACCGGGATCTTCCGCGAACAGAGCATTTCCACCATCTCCATGCCGATCAATCCACCACCAACGACCACCGCACGCTTTACTCTCCGGGTGTCCCGTTCCATCGCCTCCAGATCCTGCATGCTATACAATCCCTGCACGCCGGGAAGATCCTGGCCTGGCCATCCGAATTTGTTCGGCACGGAGCCGGTCGCGATCACCAACTTGTCATATTCCAGCACGGTTCCATCAGCCAGCAGGACCTGTTTGTTCCCCGATCGCACCTCATTCACCCACGCTTGTACCAGTTCGATCCGGTTCTTGGGCCAAAAGTCGTCCGCGTAAGGTTTGATGTCGGCTTTTCGCATATGCCCCATGTACACGTACATGAGCGCTGTCCGGCTGAAAAAATGAGAACTCTCACCGCTGATCACCGTGATCCTCGCTAAGCTTCTCTTGCGCACGTGTCGTGCAGCCGTGATCCCGCTGATGCCATTGCCTATGATGATGATGTGCATCCCGCTCATTGCGCGTTCAAACGCCAGTCGTAGTCCAGGAATTCGACTTTGGCGCCTTTCATTATCGGGTCGATCGCATAACGGTTGATGTGAGCTATCAAACTGCCTTCCTGTGTGAAGTCGCTCGCGAACCAGTCGAAGATCCGGCTTAACTGCAAGCGCTCCGGAGCAAGCTTGTTGCGCAGCGGATCATTTATGAACCGCCGTGCTGCATCATCCAACTGATCATCCAACTTGATGGCCGTGTAGGCCTGGTTCCACAATTGTGGACAGGAGAAGGAGGCGCACACGATCGCGTAATGGATGCGGGGATCATTCAGGTTCTTGCGCAGTTCGACATGTTCCACATGGTCCAGGTTCATCTTTCGGCCGCCGATCGAAAAGAACTCCAGTTTCCACGGCGAATTGATGTCCTTGATGCTTGTCACACCCGGATGGTCCAGGATAAGTCGTACGGTGAAAGCGTTGTATGCGTTGATCCAGAACGCCTTGCGTTCGTTGTCGCTCCAGCTTTCCGAGGGAGTGGCCTTGCTCAGTTGGTCCAGGTAGTGCGTCAAACGAGCGTCGTTGCCGATGCTGGCGTAATCCACTTCTCCTTTGTCATTGACATAGGCATGGAGGAGTTGATCCCACTCCCTGTGATCGAATGTTATCGTTTCAACGACGGTAACAAGGGGTGCGGCATCGAGATCACGCTTCACGTCGATGGCGCTCGGGTCGGAACATGCTGAAAGTAGGATGAAGACGTTAGCGAATGATGTGATCATTATTGGTTGAGGATAAGGCCTTGATCGGTCCAAATTAGATGCGGCAGGTATGGGAGGCGTGGGATCGCTGTCATCATTTGCTTTGCGCAGATCGATACATGGGGTACCGTGCGTTTCGTTCGATGTTCCCACTTTATTGCTCGCGATGCGCAACATGAAGCTCGTATTACCTTGTTCTGATTTGCAGTGTCCGTTCTTCAAGGCAGGGTGATATCGGCGAGGTCGGCCTCGGTGTCCACATCGATCAATTCAGGCAGCAAAGCGAACGATAGGCCCAAGGATCGCAGATCCGTCACGGTGTCGCGTGCCACTGTTCCAGTGCTCCACATTTTGTTCCTGAATACTTCCGGGATCATCCTGCGCATGGCCAGAAGGTAGTAGCCACCATCCCGGGATGGTCCCAGGGACACATCGTGGTCGGTCAATGCTTCGAAGGCGTTCCCTATGATCTCCGCATTTACTCCGGGGCAATCGGTCCCTATGATCAATACTTCTGCATGTCCCGCCTTGAAGGCTTGTTCAAAGGCATGTGCCATGCGCTCACCGAGGTCCCCTTCGCATTGTTGCTCAGCATGGAAACCATGCGGGATCCACGCGGATCGCTCCGGAAGAGTGCCTTCATACCAGATGGCGCATGGAAGACCGGTCCTTTGGACCTCCTCCATCGTATGCTTGAGCAAGCGTTCGTAGATATCCAGTGCTCGCGCATCGCCGACCGTAGCGGCCAAACGAGTTTTGACCCGCCCCGGTTCCGGAACACGCAAAAAGGCGATGATGAGTCGATCCCTCATGTTGTGGCGCCACCGCAACTGCTTCCCGCCCCGGCAGTGCATCCATAACAATGGCGCCCCGTCACGATGTTCCGTCCGATCACGCTGGCATTGGGCAGGTCGGCGATATGTCGCGGCATTCCAGCGGAAAGCGGCATCTCCAGCATTTGATTGAAGTCGCAGTCGTACAGCATACCGTCATGGCCGACGGAGACCATCGTTCGACACATCAAGCCTTCCACGGTCACTGGGTTGAAGGCATTGACTAGCTTTTCCATATATTCCTCGTAGTTGCCGCTTTTCTGCAGCTGTTCAAGGAATCGACTGATCGGGAGATTCGTGATGGCGAACAGAGCGTCGAAGCTTATCCCGTGGTCTTTGAGCAGGGCTTTCTTGAACTGCTGCTCAAGGTCGGATTGTGATCCAGGAAGGAACGCCCCTGCCGGATTGTATACCATGTTGAGCACCTTGTCGCTGTCGCCCGTTCCATAGCCAACCGCATTGAGCAAGCGGAGCGCTTCGATGGATCGTTCGAATACACCATCCCCGCGTTGTCGATCGGTACGGCCCGCAGTATAAAAGGGGAGGGAACAGACCACTTCCACTCCCTGTGAACGGTAGAATTCCGGAAGGTCACGGTATTTCTTGTTCGATACTATGATCGTGAGATTGCACCGAACAATGATCCGTGCGCCACGCTTGCGCACTTCCGCCACGAACCAGCGAAAATCGGGATGCATTTCCGGCGCACCACCTGTGATGTCGACAATGCCGATCTGATGTGCATCGATCGCCTGCAAGCAAGCTTCCATCGTTGGGCGGTCCATACGCTCCTTTCTGTCCGGACCTGCATCCACATGGCAATGAACGCAGGTCTGGTTACACATCTTTCCGATGTTCACCTGCAGCGTTCCCAAAGCCGTGCTCCGCAACGTCCTTATGCCATGACGCTCCAGTGTCTCCCGGAAACCGGGAAGGTCGTGAACGGGATCTTCCAGTAGCTGCACTTGCCGCGCCGCAGCGCTCAAGGGGTGACGCTTAGCTGCAAGGCTCTTCATCCGTGCGTAAGGGCCTTCACCTTGTTCATCATTTGAACACTGTGTACCAGCGAGGCTCCACTGCGGATCGCTGCCGCTACGTGCACCGCCTCCATCATTTGTTCCTCGCTGCAACCCTTTTCCAAGGTGTCCACCGTGTATGCATCAATGCAATATGGGCATTGTACCGTGTGCGATACGGCCAGTGCGATCAGGGCTTTTTCGCGCGCCGTGAGCGCTCCTTCCTTGAACACATCGTTGTAATAGCTGAAGTATTTGTCCCCGAGTTCCTTCTGGTACTCGGTGATCTTGCCGAATTTTTTGAGATCGGCCGGGTCGTAGTAATTGTTCTCCATGAATACGGGCAAGGTAGGACGGCGATTGACAAGGTCGGAACATGGATCCGTTCCTGACCCATCCTGAACAAGAATGACCCTGCTGCGTGGATGAACGATCTTTGCACCGTCAGGTCAGGTGCTTCAAAGCGACCCACAGGACGTGATGCGTAGTTCTTCACTGATACCGCTTTTATTCCCTTTTGTGGCGTTCGCACAAGAGGAGCATCCTTACATCATGCACTTCGATCTTACTGTTCTGGACGGTAGTATCCTGGTCGCGTGGACAATGCAAGGCGGGAGTACGTGCAATGGCCTGGATGTGGAGCGCTCTCGCGATGGCGGGATATTCGAACGGGTGCATCGGATCGAAGGCATTTGCGGAGATCCGACCATCGCGGTCCCGTTCTCATGGATCGATGATGCACCGCCGGAGTTCAGCGTGGTCCACTACCGGATCCAGCTTGGATCCGAGGGATACAGTTCCGTCCAAGCCGTGGAATTCAGCCAACTCAAGCAAAGCGATCATCGGTTCTACCCTTCGCCAATGCGGAGCGAGGCTCGTTTGTTGTTGAACGTGCGGTCCGGTGCTTGGGTGGATCTCCGGATCATGGATGCTTCAGGTCGAACGGTTGTTGAGCGGTCCGGGAACCTGGGCGGTGATATTCGATTATCACTTCCCTGGCTGAATGCCGGTACTTACGGTTTTCTTGCCGTGAGCGAAGGACGCCGATATGTCGGTCGCTTCGTCAAGGATTGAAGGTGACCCTTTCGGGATCTTTAACATCTCCTATCCTGCACTGGACCTTTCCATGGCCTTACTTTTGCTGCTCTACCACCAAACTCGAAAAATGAGAACCATCATCACACTACTCGGCCTTCTGGCGATCATGGCCACGGCCCAAGCACAATCCGAGGTAGGCACTACAACAAAGAAGAAGGCCAAGGCATCCACGACCGCGCCAGCTGCTGAAGTTGCGACCGAGGCTGCGCCCAAGGCAGGTTGCTGCGCACACAAGAGTACCGGTAAGGCAGAGGCCACTTCAGAAGGTGCACATGCGGAAGAAGGCGCTCACAAAGCAGGTGGTTGCTGTGCAGGCAAGTCCGAAGCTGCGAAGGCATCCTGCCATGACAAGGCTGAAGGACACGCTCACGATCACGGTCATGAGCATGGTGAGGCCGAAGGGGCTGCGGCTCCTGTTCCCAGCGCCACACCGATGACCGAAGAGAAGCCGAACGAATGACATTTTCCATATTGGATTAGGACAGGCCCGGATCACTCCGGGCCTGTTCCGTTGCGCGGGTGTGCTCTCGACCTCGGTGGACCCGGACCAACGGACCATTCGATCATTGCTTCAGAACATGTTTACCATCCGCAAGACTGTCCACAAGATCCTGGATGCTCGTTGTTCCGAGGAGTCGCCTTAAACGCTCTCGTACCTCAAGAAAATCATCGTGCATGGGACAGGGCCGCTCCGAGTTACATTCGGGTAATCCCAACGCACAGCGGGTGTATACCTCATCGCCATCGATCGTGTCCACGATGTCCTGCAACTTGGTACCCTTGGCAAGGGCTTCGGTGATCTGGAAGCCGCCGCCATGCCCTTTCATGGAAATGACGATGCCCGCATGTACCAATTTCTGGAGGATCTTCGCCGTAAAGGCCTCCGGAGAATCCGTACGTGCTGCGATCTCCGTAACTCCGATCCGTTCGTCCCCGTCACGGCACGATGCTATGCAAAGCGTGGCACGAATCGCATA
>JAHEFL010000550.1 GCA_024640205.1 Flavobacteriales bacterium
TCCATACGCTTCTCAGTGGGACTCGAAGGTGTCGAATTCGGAACGCTCGATCACCACGGTATGCATACCGTTGGTGATCAATGCGTTCTCCAGACCAAAGTCCTCCGCCAGCCATTGGTAGTATTGCGCATCCGCCAGGCTTGGTGCAAGAATGCCCAGATGGTTATTGGCTTCCCCTTCGAAGTGATCGTGCATGTGGTATATGAGTCGCCAGTCGTTCGCCAGATCTTTTTCCATCTCCTTGATCAGGGGTCCCGGCTTCGGTGGCCACGGTTGATCGCTGGCGCCGAAATAGACCTTGAGCGTGTCCTCGGCTGGGTTCTTGACGATGAATGCATGGAATTCGGTCGGGTGACCGAGGAACGGGTATTTGCTGATCTGATAGTTGAGCAATTGGGCTTCAAGAAAATGCATCGGCCGGATCGATCCGAGGGTTCCGGTATGTACAAGCAGCGCATTGATCCGATCGCCATTGGTCTCCATGGCGATGATGCTGGTATCCATACCCTGGGTGCTTTCTTTTTCCACCGTCCCCAGAAATCGCTGCTCGCCCAGTACCAAGCGAAGCGAATCACGAAAGGTCATGAGCGATGGCACTTCCCCGAGGTCCGCCCCCCAGAGCCTTTCATCGTTGGGAAGCACCCAGTAAATGAACTCCGTAGGCCCGTCCTGCTCCAGGATGATCCTCGAATCGGCATCGAACAGAGGTGTTTCGGGGCTTGGTGTCGGTGCGCACCCGGTGGTAGCGACGAGAAGCACAGCGATCAACAGTTCGTACAAATTCATGGGCCGACGTGCTTCCACCATGGTCCTATTGTTCGGCAAGGAACAGTTGGTTCTTGTCCGGGTCCGAAAAGTGGGCCAGGCGGATGGGACCATCCCGGGTAACTTTCAATTGAAGACCCTTCGCTTCCAGGTCCTTGATCGTTGCATCGAACTCGACCACACCGAAGCCGATCGAGATGCCATTCGTCACGACAATAGGTTCCGTGGTGGGATGCAGGCCTATCATGAGACCGGAAGCCCGTAATTCAGCATAGTGGTCCCCATATCGGTTGGCCAGTTCCAGGCCCAAGAGGTCCTGGTAGAAGGCGAGTGCGCGTTCCATGTTGGACACCATCACGTTCACACTACAATTCTTCAGGTTCTTCATGGCTTGCCTATGAATTCAACAACGGAAAGTCCCGATCGCGATGAGCGGAGAATGAAGTTAGGGGCATTCGCGCATTGCCGGTCCCGGATCACTCCATTGCGGAACGCTCACTTCCACTTAATGCTGCAACCCATGCTAGGGAATTGCTCGCCTGATATGTCCCGGTCGGTGAGCAAAGCGTCCAAGGCGGCTGACAGATCCGTTCCTGTGGCAGTGCCGGATCCTGGCCGGGTGGCATCGAAGCGACCTCGGTAGGCGCACTTCAGATCGGTATCGAACACGAACAGGTCCGGTGTGCATTCGGCGCCATAGGCCCTGGCCACTTCCTGGCTCTCATCGTAGAGATAGGGAAAAGGGTAACCCTGCATCTTCGCCACCTTGGTCATCAACTCCGGTGCGTCCTGCGGATGGGTCGCTGCGTTGTTGCTGCTGATGGCGATGAAGCGCACACCCTTCGCCTGGTAAATGTTCGCCACCTTCACCAACGCCGCATTGATATGGTGCACGTACGGACAATGGTTGCAGATGAAGAGGATGACCGTCGCCTTGGATCGGCCTGCAGAAGGAAGTGACACGGCAGCGCCGGATACGGTGTCCGGGAGTGTGAAGTCCGGAGCTGCGGTGCCTAAAGGCATCATCGTGGAGTGTACAAGTGCCATAAGTTCCGGTTCAAATTTCGGGTCTTGTTGTTCTTTCCAATGGTGTGTTCATTGCGACCCGGCTACCTAAGACCATGCTCAAGGGCTATGGAATGAAGACGGTCCACCATCGGATCCCGGTCCGCGTATGTCAAGTCCTTGGTGCTGATCGGATCCAATATCCTGACAATGACCTCACCAGGTTCCGGGTACAAGGAACCATATGGAAGTGATCGGTAC
>JAHEFL010000086.1 GCA_024640205.1 Flavobacteriales bacterium
TTTGCTGGGCAGATCCTTGGCCTTTACCTGACGCGCGTAGTCGATGATGCCGCCGTGTACTGGCCCACGTGCGTGAAGCCATGATGCCGGAACCACGCGCTGGCTTTCTCGCAGCGGATACCTCCTGTGCAGTACAGCAGCACGGGTTCTTCCTTCTTGTCCGCCAGCTTTTGCAGCATCTCCTCCACCGCGCCTCGGAACGTATCGCTCTTTGGCAACAGCGCGCCATCGAAATGGCCGATCAAGGCCTCGTAGTTGTTGCGCATGTCCACCACAGTAGCGCCTTCGTCCATCAGCGCATTGAAGCGTTCCGCATCGAGGTGGTCACCCACGTCGGCCGTGTCGAAGGCCCCGTCGGATAAGCCATCCGCCACGAGTTTCGGCCGCACCTTGATGGTGAGTTTCAGGAAGCTCTTGCCATCATCTTCCACCGCGACCTTGAAGGGCACATCACTGAATTCCGGTCGCGCATCGACGGCTTTCCGGAACTGCTCCATATGATGCGCCGGCACCGAAAGCTGGGCATTGATCCCTTCACCTGCCACGTATATCCGCCCGAGCACACCAAGCGCTTCCCAATCCGCATACAAGGCGTTCCGCAAGCCCTCGGGATCGGTGATCCGAACATAGCGGTAAAAGCTCAGTGTGGTCCGCGCGAAAGGCTCCGCATCGAGGCGGGCCCGAAGTGTCCCCAGGCCATACTGGTTGCGTAGATCGTGCGCGTTCATGGCCTGCCAAAGATAGCCCAATGCGCAGGGTGGGGATCGGCGCATGGGCCGAATGGAGGCGGGCTACATTTGGCGTTCTATTCGAACGGAAATGTCAGACACCCGCATTCTTGTCATCGGCTCCAGCGGCCAGATCGGTACCGAGCTCGTTGAAGGTCTCCGGGCCCGCTTTGGTGCAGGGAACGTGGTCGCCAGCGACATCAAGCCCCCGCAGGTCACCCAAACGGGTCCTTTCGCCATGGTGAACGCGATGGACCGTAGGGGCATCGAACGGATCGTCGAGAAATACGGGATCACGGAAGTATACCTGCTGGCGGCGCTGCTGAGCGCGACGGCGGAGAAGGACCCCGCGTTCGCCTGGAAGCTGAACATGGAAAGCTTGTTCATCGTGCTGGAACTGGCCCGTGAGGGCAAGCTGAAGAAAGTTTATTGGCCCAGCAGCATCGCCGTGTTCGGCCCCACCACGCCCAAGGATGGCACGCCACAGCATACCATTGCGGAGCCGAGCACCGTGTATGGCATCAGCAAGCAGGCCGGGGAGCAATGGTGCTCCTACTACCACAAGCGCTATGGTGTGGATGTTCGGAGCATCCGGTACCCGGGGCTCATCGGATGGAAGAGCGCCCCCGGGGGTGGGACCACGGACTATGCGGTCCACATATTCCATGAGGCCATCAAGCACGGCAAGTACACGAGTTTTCTGGGGCCTGAGACCACCTTGCCGATGATGTACATGCCGGATGCCATACGGGCCACCATCGAACTGATGCAGGCACCCGCTGAGCAAGTGAAGGAACGCACCAGCTACAACCTGTCCGGGATCAGTTTCAACCCCAGGGAGATCGCCGCAGAAGTGGCCCGCCACGTACCCGGGTTCACCATGGATCATGCCCCGGACCTGCGCCAGGACATAGCCGACAGTTGGCCCAGGAGCATCGATGATAGCGTGGCCCGGGCGGATTGGGGCTGGAAGCCGCAATACGATCTGAGGAGCATGGTGGATGACATGATGTTGAATCTTCAGAAAGAGCTTGTAGATAACTAGGCCCATCGCATCCGGAGTGGTGGCCATGTAACCCGGACCTTCGCTGCCACGTAACGCGCACGCAGAAACGGAAGTCTAACCATCGCACCAACGTCATGGACCGGATCCTACGTTCCATCCCGATCACCTTCCTTCTGGGTATGCTCCTCATCAACGCGTCCTACGCGCAAGCGAACGGCGTCGTGCAGGACACGCTGAACCGCGTGGATGAGATGGGAAGGAAACAGGGGTACTGGAAGGTGACGGCCCCCACGAGTACCAAGCCGGGCTATCCGGATGGTGCGTTGGTGGAGGAGGGGAGCTATACCAACAGCAAGCGCATCGGGATATGGCGGCGCTATTGGCCCAACGGCAAGGTGATGAGCGAGGTGACCTACCAGATGGGCAGGCCGCGCGGTGAGTACACCACGTACTACCCCAATGGAAAAATGGAGGAGCAGGGTGTGTGGGACCTGGACCGCAACACGGGTAAGTTCCAACGCTGGCACCCGAACGGGAAGCTTGCGCAGGACTTCGTGTTCACGGACTATGGAGTGCGCAATGGCGAACAGAAATACTACCATGAGAACGGCCGGTTGGCGGTGGAGGTCCAAGTGAAGGAAGGTCGTGAGGACGGCACCTTGAAGCGGTACACCGAGGACGGACAACTGCAGCAGGTGGCGGTTTTCAACGACGGGGTGATGGACGCCTCGAAGAGCCGCTACATGAAAGCGGTGCCGAAGGCGGAGGAAATGAAGCCGGATGTGAACGCGCCCTCCGCGCCCGCTGTAACGAAAGAGGAGACCACCAATGCCACCATGTTCCGGGAGAACGGTTGGAACACGCTGTACGACAAGCAGCTGCGGATCTCGCAGCAGGGGGAGTTCAAGAACGGCAGGCTCTTCGATGGCAAGCGCTACACCTATGACTCCGATGGCATCCTTACGCGCATTCAGGTATACAAGGCTGGGCGTTACGCCGGCGATGCGGTGATCACCGACGCCGATCTGCAGTAGATCAATTCCGGGTTTGGCACGATCCACGTGCCCCTAAAACGCTGACACCTACCTTGGTGCCGGAGGCAAGGGCATTCGCTCAAGCTCCACTATCGTCGTATCGATCCCGTGCCATTGATCCCGCCAGGGATAAGGCCCGGCAATAGAATGAAGCACCATGGAAGAATTGGAGGATCGTGTTCGTGAATTGATCGAATTCGTTCAAAAGAACCTGCGAAGGGTGCTGCTGATCGGCTTTTTACTGATCGCCGCGCTAACGGCCATCAAGACGATCGGACCGGAAGAGGAAGGTGTCGTTCTCTACCTGGGCAAGTACGATCGTACGTTGCAACCAGGTCTCAATTTCATTGTTCCCTTCGGCGTGGAAACGATGTTCAAGATCCCGGTTCAGCGCCAGTTGAAACATGAGTTCGGGTTCCGTACCCAGAGTGCCGGCGTCCGCACCGAATACAGCAGTGGATCCTACGAAGATGAAAGCAGCATGCTCACCGGCGACCTCAACCTAGCCGACGTGCAATGGGTGGTGCAGTACCGGATCGTGGACAGTTACCGCTACCTGTTCCGGGTGCGCAACTCGGAGAAGACCCTTCGTGATATGAGCGAGGCGGCCATGCGCAAGGTGGTCGGGGACCGCACGGTGAACGAAGTGCTCACCGTTGGGCGTCAGGAGGCGGCCAGCAGGGTGGAGGTGCTTTTGCAGGAAATGTGCGATGAATACGAGAATGGGATCCGCGTGGACCAGGTGGTGCTACAGGATGTGAACCCGCCGGAGCCGGTGAAACCGTCCTTCAACGCAGTGAACCAGGCAGAGCAGGAGCGCAGTACGCTCATCAACCAGGCCGAAAGCGAGTACAACCGGATCATCCCACGGGCACGCGGTGAAGCCGAGGAGGCCATCCAGTTGGCGGAAGCCTATTCCCTGAACAGGGTGAACGGAAGTACGGGTGAGGCGGCACGCTTTACCGCTGTGTACGAGGAGTTCATCAAAGCTCCGGAGGTTACGCGGAAAAGGCTTTACCTGGAGACCTTGGAACGGATCCTGCCGAAGGCCGGCAACAAGATCATCGTGGATGAGAAAGGGAGTAACGTGCTTCCCCTGCTCAATATTGATGGCCTAAAAAAGACGAAGTGATCATGAGCATCCGCAACATCCTCATCCTCCTGCTCGCCGTCCTGTTCTTCGCTGTCTCGTGGAGCGGCGTGTTCATTCTCGATGAAACACAGCAGGCCATCGTGACACAATTCGGCAGACCCGTCGGACAACCACGCACCCAACCGGGCATGAACTTCAAGGTTCCGTTCATCCAACGCGTACAATACTTCGACAAGCGCTTCCTGGAGTGGGACGGTGATGTGAACCAGGTGCCGACCAAGGACAAGACCTACATCCTCGTGGACACCTATGCCCGCTGGGAGATCGTCGATCCGCTCCAATTCTTCATCCGCCTTCGGGACGAGCGTTCGGGCCAATCGCGCCTCGATGACATCCTCGATGGTGAAACAAGGAACGCAGTGGCTGGCCACGATCTGCTGGAGCTGGTGCGAAGCAGCAACCGGTCGCCGGAGGTCGTGGAGGATTACATGCAGGAAATGGAGAAGCTCGCGAACATCAAAGTAGGTCGCAGCAAGATCGAGGCCCAGGTGTTGAAGCGAGCCAATGAGCGCACCAGCGATCTGGGCATCCGGATCCTGGACTTCCGCTTCAAGCGGATGAACTATGCCGAGGAAGTGAGGGACCGGGTCTATGAGCGCATGATCAGCGAGCGGAACCGGATCGCCGATCAGTTCCGGAGCGAGGGGCAGGGCGAGGCGCGCAAGATCCTGGGGGACAAGGAACGCGATCTGGCCAGGATCCGATCGGAAGCCGTGATGCAGGCGGAACGGATCCGAGGTCGTGCTGACAGCACGGCTACCGCGATCTATGCCAAGGCTTACAACCGCACTGCAGCATCCAGGGACCTGTATGGCTTCCTGAAAAGCCTGGAGGTACTCGAATCGTCCATCGACGATCAGAGCAGCATCATTCTTTCTACCGAAAGCGACCTGTACCGCTACCTGAAGAAGATGAACTGATCACGCTTCGGTGGCACCGCCAACGACCAGCACGAACTCACCCCGGGGCGCCTGGACTTCGAAGTGTTCCGCGAGGGCTGCGAGGCTCCCACGCACGTTCTCCTCATGGAGTTTGCTGATCTCCCGTGATACACTGGCCTGTCGATGCGCGCCAAAGTGTTCCGCCATGTCGCGCAGCGTTCGGATGATGCGGTGAGGGCTCTCATAGAAAACCATCGTTCGGGTTTCGCTCTTCAATTGCTCCAAGCGCGTGCGACGTCCCTTCTTCATCGGCAGGAAACCCTCGAACGTGAACCGGTCACAGGGCAGGCCGCTTACCACAAGCGCTGGTAATAACGCCGATGCACCCGGCAGGCACTCCACGACAACGCCTTCCTTGAGCGCTGCACGTACCAGCAGGAATCCCGGATCGCTGATCGCCGGTGTCCCCGCGTCGCTCACCAGCGCCATGCGTTCACCGCGTTGGAGCCTTTGCACCAGCTGCTCCACCATGCGGTGCTCGTTGTTCGTATGGAAACTGACCAGTGGCTTGGTAATGCCCAGGTGCTGAAGCAGCCGGCCGCTCACACGTGTGTCCTCTGCCACCACCACGTCCACTTCGCCAAGCACTTTGATCGCGCGCAGCGTGATGTCATCCAGGTTCCCGATCGGTGTTGGTACCATCACGAGGGAGGCCATGGAAGCCCTTCGTGTCGGTCCGCTCGTGCTCATGTCAGCGCTCATACGTGCGGAATATCACCGCTTCAGCGCATGCTGGAAATGAATTCCTTCAACAGCTCGTAAACATCCGCGAATTCGGTCAACGGCAGGGTCTCGGCCCGGTCCAGCACATCATGGTAATGAGCCACCCCACCGAGCGTGTAGATATAGATGGAGGGGATCTCGCGTTTCACGAACGGGCAGTGATCGCTGTTGCAGGCAGGCCCGCGGGACTTGATCTGTGCAAGGAGTTGCCTTTCCGTGTTGATGCCTACAAGCTTGTCGAATGCTGCCTGCTGCGCCGTGGCGTTCACGACGGTGATCCCATCGTCCCCCGTCCCCAGAATGTCCAGGTTGATCATGAGCTTCACGCCTGCCCAATCGATGGGCCGGTCCACCACGCACCATTCGGACCCCACCAGCCCCGCCTCTTCACCCGCAAATGCAACGAAGAGGATATTGTTCTTAGCAGGGTGCTTGCTGAAATACTCCGCCAGGCTCAGGAGCATGGCCACACCGCTGGCATTGTCGTTAGCGCCCGGGAACAATGCATCCGGACCCATGCGTCCCAAATGGTCATAGTGCGCACCGAGGACGATCCAGCCCTTGCCCTTGCCCTTCGCCATGCCCAGCACGTTACGCGCCTGGTGGCGTACGAGCAGCTTGTTGGTCACCTCCAGATCGATGATCAGGGAACTATCGGTCAAGGCTTCGGAGGCGATCTCTATCAACGGATGTCGCATGGCTTCGCGGGCGACCGACCACGTAAGTTTGCCGGCGACCGGCTTCACCACAGGGCCATGGAGCATGAGCTCCTCCTCAAACGCACGGTACATGGCCAGTGTATCCTGGTCCGTAGTGCTTCCAAAATGGATGCAAGCGGCTTTGCCGGTGATCACGCCCATCGTCATCGCGCGTCGCTCCGGTGTCAAAAGGTCATCGATCGTCAAATGCACCAGGTGATAGCTCCCTTTGGCAGAGCCCGATTTCGCGCTTACGATGAAATCCGTGCCGGGTACCAGCAACTGGCCATCGACGGACACCTTGATGCTGTCCGGGAAGCTGTTGACATTGAAGGTGAAGGGTTGGAACAGATCCTTTTTCACCGGTTTCAGGCCGAAGCGCTCGAACTGCGCGCCGATCCAATCGGCCGCGATCGCATCACCACCGTTCACATAGCCACGACCATGGAAGGCAGGGGAGGTCAACGTATCCAAATAGGCTCTGGCATGGCTTTCCAGCCACCCGCGATCTTGGGTGTATGCGCTCATTCCGAGCAGCACGGCTACGAGGGTGAAGCACTGGCGCATCATG
>JAHEFL010000551.1 GCA_024640205.1 Flavobacteriales bacterium
GTTCGCTTGTGCCGCGGCGATCAGCTGCGCGTGAGTGACCGTCTGCCCGGCCATGTCCGACTGGTAGTTGTCGCTGCCCAAATAATAGAAGCCTCTCTTTTCACCTTGGTAGATACCCTTCACGATCAGTCCGTAATCATTGGGGTAATCATTCACCAGGGTCTTCATGAAGGTGATCTGTGTGGTGCTGCCGATCGTCGCTCCATAGATCGTCTCACGCAGCCCAACAGCCGGCATGGCATCCTGGCTGGTATGCACCAAGGGGAAATTGAAGCTGCCACCACTGTTCGCCGCCGTGATCCCTCCGGACCAGGAGAGCAGCTCAGGTTCATAATCCCCCAGGTACTGTCCCGTGCCGGTCTGGTTGAAGCGGGTCTCGAAGACGCCATCGGACATCAGGCCGAAGCCGCTGGTGCATTCCGTCGTGGTGTAGAAGAATCCGTTCTTCCGGTAGACCGAGCGCAGGTCGGGAGACATGTTCTGGTTATCGCTGAAATCGACGCTGCCACCGTTACCGGCCACGTTGCCGAGACCGGCACGCTCTCCCCTTCCGGTCTGCGCATTGTGGCAGTGCGAGCAGTTCACTTGTACGGAAACGAACAAT
Source organism: Flavobacteriales bacterium (assembly GCA_024640205.1). Lineage (GTDB taxonomy): Bacteria > Bacteroidota > Bacteroidia > Flavobacteriales_F > PHOS-HE28 > PHOS-HE28. Next base: position 605 of record JAHEFL010000551.1, read on the forward strand.
CGAACGCCCGCGCTGGGAATGGTCTGGAAACTGGTCCCGGTGAAACGCACCCGGTTCGGGTTCATACGCTCGGTGGCGGCGGCCACGGTGCTCTCGGGCCGGTAGGTGCGGTACGGGTTCGGCACGTACCAGCAGGCGGCGAGGAAGTCGGAGAACTCCTGCATGCTGGCCGCATCAAGGGGTGCATCGGTTCCTTGAAGGTGTTGGAACGCTCCGGCGAAGCTCTGGAATTCGCTCTTGTCGCCACGCCAATGGAGGTTGCCCGTGCCCTTGCCGATGATGTCGATGAGGAACTGTGTGGTCTTGAGCCCTTTCAGCGGATGGAACACCTTGCCGTCCACGGTATCCATGGGTGCGGAGGGATCGCCAAGGTCCCAGGCCAAGCGATCCCAACGACCGTCCAGATGGCAGGAACCGCAAGAGATATGCCCCGTGCCGGAACCGGTGTGGGTATTGTAAAGATGCGGACGACCGGCCTTGATGACCAGCGGTGTGGGATCGAAGAAACTGGCACGACCGACCTCCTTGTTCGTCACAACATCAATGGACGAGATCGACGCCTCGAACTTGTTCAGCACATACACCTTGCTACGCACTTCATCCACCACGACACCCGTGGGACCTTCACCTACCGGGATCGGAGCACCGGCCAAACGCGCACCGGTCGGACCCACCACGATCACGTTGTTCGAACCCATACCGGTCACATAGGCCTTGGAACCATCGGCACGCCAGGCTATGCCTCGCGGATCACCAATGGACTGTGTTCGGCTTGCAGGGGGCACGGAGGACGTGGTATAGTCGAGATGCGGATTGAGATCGGTGATGGCATTGCTGCCACCGGGGCTGAACTGGGAGATGTTCACACGCAGGAACTTGCCGTTCAGGTTCGGCTCGAAGCGGATGTGGTTCATGGCATCGGTGCCCACCACGGAGACCTGTCCGCTCACCGGATTGACACCAAGGGCCATCAAAATATTTCCCAAGCCGGCCTGATAGGTGAGGGCAAGGCTGTTCGCATTCAATACGGCCACATCGCGGTCGGGCATGTCCCAACCCGCTACGCGCGCGGTCCCCGGAAGACCACCCGTCACCATGGTGGTCCAGTTGCCGTTGTTGTCATCCATCCACTGACCGGCGGCGTTCTTGCGCACAACCAGGCTATTCGCACCGGTCGCGGCGGGATTGTTCACGTTCAATGGCGGCTGGAAACCGGTACCGCTGTTGGGTACCGGAACCACACCGCCGTATGGTCCCGCGGTGTTCTCCACGTCGTTAGGCACCGACGTGCAACCACCTTGGGGGGAACAGGCCCCCCCTGCCAGGAATGTGTTGCCGTTGATCACTGTGGTACGGTTCCCGGATTCAAAGAAGGCCGTGTAGACCGTATTCCCATCAGGGCTCACGGCCATGGCC
>JAHEFL010000087.1 GCA_024640205.1 Flavobacteriales bacterium
ACCCGTGTCCACATACCGGTGGGCTTCCACCACCTGCTCCAGGGGATACACCTTGTCCACCACGGCATCGTATTTCCCGGCCTCGAAGAACTTGCGCAGCAATTCAAGGTATTCCTTCTTCTCACTGGCGATGTCCATGCTGGCCACCGAAAGGAACCTGCCGTCGTGCTTCATCAGTGGCTTGCACTCCTTGCTGCTCGTCTTCCCCACGGCATCGAAAATGATGTCATAGCGATCCGACACCGTGCCAAGACCTCCCTGGTCGTACAGCACGACACGGTCCGCCCCGAGTTTCCGGGCAAGGTCACTTCCCTTCGAACTGCAGACCGTGGTGACCGTGGCTCCGTTATGTTTGGCCACCTGCACCGCTGCTGAACCCACCGCACCGGTGGCGCCATAAACCATGACGTTCGGATGATCGAGCGCCGTTATCCCGCCTTTTCCCAGGAAGTAGATGGCGGTCTGGCCTCCGAAAGGCAGCGCGGCAGCCTCTTCAAAGGAGGCATTGGCAGGCTTGGAGATGATGGCCTTATCCGCACGGATGCAGATGTACTGCGCATGGCTTCCCAATTTGGTACCGGTGGAACCGAAGACCTCCTGCCCGACGGTGAACTGCGCCACGGAACTCCCGACCGCCTCCACCACGCCCGCGAACGCGCTCCCCAGGATGGGCTGTCTGGGCTTGGAGAAGCCAAAGAGTACCTGCATCACGAACTTCATGAAACCCTGCACATCGAGCCCACGGACCCTGGCGTCCCCCGAATTCACAGCCGTGGCCATGACCTTCACCAACACTTCATTCTCCTTCGGCGTGGGTTTCGGGATATCCCTGATCTCCAATACCTCGGGTGGTCCATACTTCGGACAGATCACTGCTTTCATCATGACTTGCTCTTGTTCCATTCACGGGCAATTCGCTTCGGCCCAAGGTACAGGTTGAGGAAAAAAGAGCCTTGGCTGATGGCTTCCCAGCCGGGATGCGGTTCCCCGTCGATCCGAAGCATTCGTGAATGCAGTACCGGGAGGGAGAATGGTTATCCTTTCTCGTAGTTGAAATCCTCCGGGAACGTGACCGAGGCCTTCCACCAGGCTTTGGTCTCCTCCTCGCCAATATGGGCGAAGTCCGGTTGCTCCCAGATGAAGGCCTTCTCCATCTGCTCGCCCAAAGCCATCAGGCGCTTTCCGCTGGCGATCTGCTTGCTGCTCCACACATCCAGGGCCTCATCCGGATCATTGTGTTCACGCAGGCATTCGATCAGGTCCTTCACGTTGTGGTATCCCTTGAACACCCCTGAGCCGGTAAATGGCTGGATGACCATGCCCGCATCGCCGATCAGGCACATGTGGTCCTTGTGGTAATGGTCAAGGTCCAGGGTGTAGATCACCTGGATGTAGCTATCCCTGGTGCGGTTCACGATGTCCGCGTAGTGGGCGGGAGTATGCTCGGAAAGGAAGGCCTTCAGCTCAGCTTCCACGCCTTCGGCCATGGCGCCCGGCGGCAGCGTGCCGGATCGATGTTCACCGTTCTGGTCGGTCATGATGCGTTCCAGTTCCTTTTCCGAGAACGCGATGTAGGCGGCCCAGTTGATGACCCGTTCACCCTTTTTCGTGGAGCCGTTCTCCCCGGGGATGAAGTAGACCACGTTGTGGCCGGGCTTGCCAGGGTAGGAGAGGCGAAGCACTTCATCCTTCAACGGACTTCCTCCCGGCAGTTCCGACTCCGGCAGCAGTCCACGCCACAGCACATAGCCCCTGTATCTCAACTCCTTTTCCGGGAACAGGATTCTGCGCCCGATGGAGCGGTAGCCATCCGCGAACAGCACGAGATCGAATTCATGCTGGTCTCCAGCCTTGGTGGTCAGCGTTACACTGCCATCCGCATTCTTCCCGGCCCCCGTGATCTGCACCCCGGCATGGTAGCGCTCCGCCGGAATGTGACCGCGCAGCTGTCCCCACAACTCGTTCCATTGAAACACCTCCAGGTTCATGGGCATCGCCCAGGCCACGCTGCCGTACGGCTCGGAAGCTTCATTCCGGCCGATGAAAGGCATGGTGTTGATGTGCAAGGAGGCGAAGTCATCAGTGAGCAGACCTTCACCTTTCAGTTGTTCGATGAGGGTGGGCAGCGTGCCGATGCCACCGCCACGTCCCACCAAGGCTTTTCGGGAGCGTTCAAAAACGCTGACCTCATGACCCTCCTCCGCCAACAGGTAAGCGGCCGAACATCCTGCGATCGATCCTCCAACGATCCCTATTCTCATGGTCATGGGCTATTGAACATGACTACAAGATGCATGATCCATAGTTACTGTTCCGGATGGATCAACCTTGAAGGCTTTTGCTCGGCCTTGAATTTCGTGAACGATCGGGGATCGTCCCCAGGCACACGGACCGGGCCGGTGATGTACCTTTCGCGCACCGAACAAAAGCACCATGAACCAGCTTACGCTACCCCTTCTCGCCACCGCGATATTGACCAGCACCGTGTTGTTCGCACAGGATGACGAAAAAGAACATCATCATCACAATTACTTCCGTGCCGGCTACCAGATGACCGACCTGGTGGGCGATGTGGCGTATGACATCCGCCCTGGATTCTATGCGGGGTACAATCACACCATCGTGAAGGCCCCCTTGATCGGGGTAAGCGTCGGCGCGGAATACAACACCGGTGGCGCGCGCCTGGACGACTTCGATATCGAGATCGCCACGAGCTACGTGGGGGTGCCGGCGAACGCACGGCTGAAGCTGGGTCCCGTGTATGTGGATGCCGGATTCGACGCAGCGTTCCTGATCGGCGACAAGCTAACGGTGGACGGGAACGAGGTGGAGGGGGACAACGACCTGGAGACCTTTGACCTGCTGGGCCATGCCGGTGTGGGCGTGAAGTTCCTTTTCCTCGGCTTGGAGGCGCGCTACCGGTATGGCTTTACCGAAGTGACCGAAGGTTACCGCAACACCGGTATCCAGATCGGCGCGGTACTGTTCCTACCCTAGTTTCCGGCCTAGTCCGCCAGGAAGCCGAATTTCCCGGCCTTGTAGTCGTTGATGGCCTCGCGGATCTCCGCGTCGGTGTTCATCACGAAGGGACCGTAGCTCACGTAGGGCTCGTTCAGCGGCTCGCCGCTGAGCACCAGCAGCAGGCTCTTGCGCGCGGCTGTGATGCGGATGGTGCCGCTCTCATTGCGCAGCTGCACGTAGTGGTTCTCCGGTGCGGCCACGCCGTTCACGGTGATGGAGCCGTCCACCACCAGGATGCCCGAGTTGTAGTGTGCGGGCAACTCGAAGCCCACATCGGCACCGCCGTTCAGGTGCATGTCGTACATGTGGATGGGGGAGTAGGCGCTCGCGATGCCCTTCACCCCTTGGTAGTCGCCGGCTACGACGTATACCGTGCCACCTCCATGGGGCAGCACCACCTTGGGCTTCTTCGCGTGCTGGATGCTCTGGTATTTGGCAGGCACCATCTTGTGCTTGCGCGGCAGGTTGATCCATAGCTGCAGCATCTCAAAGGCGCCGCCCGTGCGATTGAAGGTCTGCTCGTGGTATTCCTTGTGCAGCACACCACCACCGGCCGTCATCCACTGGATATCCCCTGGATGGATGATACCATGATTCCCCTTGCTGTCGTGGTGCTCCACGGCTCCTTTATAGGCGAAGGTGATGGTCTCGATGCCCCGGTGCGGGTGTACGCCCACCCCCTGGCTGATGTCGCTGGGCGGGAAGTTCACCTCCGCGTTGAAATCCAGCAGGAAGAAGGGGCTCATGCGCTCCTCGAATCCCTTCCCGTTGGGGAAGAAGTTCATCACCTTGAAGCCGTTGCCCACCATGTGCGTGTTGGTGGGAGAGAGCACGCCCTCCACACCGCGCTGACCGCTGGTGGAAAGGTTCTCGATGGCTTTGGCCGTGCTGGAGAAAAGGCCACCCACGGCAGCGAGCGCTGTGCCGAGGATACCGCGTTGTAGGAATTCCTTGCGTTCCATGTGCTGCTGTTCAATTGGATCCCATGAAGATAAACAGCCGCGGCCGGGTCTGGTTCATCACACCGTGCCCCTCAGCGCCTGTCGGCGCTTCGTTTTGAAGAGAGGGAACCACGGATGACACGGAGGAACACGGATAATGGACCGATTCATACCAAGCCCTGGATAGCTATCCGTATGTATCCGTATTCATCTGCGGCAATATGGCTTTCGTCCTGTAAAGTGCGGCGCACAAAACCGAATTTCATGTTCGGTATTCCAGCAGCATGGGGCCGATGCCCGTGCGCGAGGGTGTATCGGTCGTTGACCACCTCCCGCTCACTCCGCCAAGTAGAACCGCTGCTGCATTCCGTACTCCTCGAGCCACACCACATAGATACCAGCGTTCGCAAAGCGCAGGTCCACCCTGGTCCGTGAACCACCTGCTTGCGCGCGAGCGATGACCTTGCCAGCAAGGTCCAGTATGATCATCCTGCCGAGCGGAGCGTCATTCGGCCCCATCACCTGGAGCACTCCATCGCGCACCACCAATTGCAGTTCCGGCCCGGGTTGTTCCACTAGGCCGTTGGTGTTATCCGCACAGGGCCCGAAGAAGGAGAAGGGCAATTCGTTCACCGCGCCGGGAGTGAATACGACCGCGATGCTGTTCTGCACGAGGTAGTCGCGCCGCAGGCCATATTCCAGTTGGGCCTCATCAGGGACATCGCCGGCCAGGGTAAGCACATACTCCCCAGGTGGAAGGCATGAACTGTCGATGGCGAACGCAAAGCCCGCCGTATCGATGAACAGGACCCCTTCTCCGACCACCATGTTATCCGCATCTGAAATGGTCCATTCCATCGTGATCTCGCCACTGTTACCATGGTCCCATACATAGGGCTGCAGACCCACGCAAGGCGGGGGTGGGCAGAGCTCCACCTGCTTCAAGGGAAGGCTGCAGGTCTCGTTCCCGTCCATGGTCACATAGTGAAGCACGAGCGTCCCTGTGAAAGGTGATGCAGGTAGCATGGCCCCATCAATCATTTCCAGGTTGTGTCGCTGTGACCCTTGGCTGACCCCGAACCAATAGGTCGTCTCTTGCGCAAGCGACGCTCCATCCTCGTCCAGCAATTCAAAAGCAGGGCTGTTGAATCCGAATGCTCCGCTGTTCATCACATCCACCTCGAAAGCGTTCAGGTCGAACGCGGCGTAATACACGTTCTCGATGGTGAGCAGGGAACAGTCGGCCTGCCCCAAGGCAGCACCCGATAAAAGAAGGCCAAGGAGGGCAGTAGCGCCTTTCCTGGTCATGGGCTTGGATGGGTTAGGCTCGGCGCTGTGCGGCATGGCTCAAAGGTCCGGTTCATTCCCCGGAGCACCAATGGACGATCCCCGGGCCTTACAGGACATATCCCGGACGCCATGCCAGCACCGACCTCCCGCTCTTTACCGAAGAACCTGACCGGGGCCGCTAACTTCGCGGTCCTTTCATTCCGGAATATGTTCGACAATCTCAATGAAAAGCTCGAAAGAGCGTTCAAGGTCCTGAAGGGACAAGGTCAGATCACGGAGATCAACGTGGCTGAAACAATGAAGGAGGTGCGCCGCGCACTTCTGGATGCCGACGTCAATTTCAAGACCGCCAAGGAGTTCACCGACCGTCTGAAGGAGAAGGCCCTTGGGCAGAACGTGCTGACGGCCGTTAGTCCTGGGCAGTTGCTCATCAAACTGGCCCAGGAGGAGTTGGCCGAACTGATGGGGGGACGGAACCAGGCGATCAACCTGGGAGGCAACCCCACCGTGATCCTGATGAGCGGCCTGCAGGGAAGTGGTAAGACCACCTTCAGCGGCAAGCTTTCAGCCTACCTCCGCAAGAAAGGCAAGCGTCCATTACTCGTTGCATGCGACATCTATCGTCCTGCGGCCATCGATCAGTTGGAAACGCTGGGGAAGCAGCTGGACGTGGAGGTGTACAGCGAGCGGGAGAACAAGGACCCCGTCGCCATCGCGAAGAACGCCATCGCCCATGCCAAGAACAACGGCTTCACGGCGGTGATCGTGGATACGGCTGGTCGTCTCGCCATCGATGAGGCCATGATGGCGGAGATCGCCAAGGTGAAGAAGGCGATCGACCCACAGGAGACGCTCTTCGTGGTGGACGCCATGACCGGTCAGGATGCGGTGAACACGGCCAAGGCGTTCAACGAACGGCTGAACATCGACGGTGTGGTGCTTACCAAGCTGGACGGCGATACCCGTGGTGGTGCGGCTTTATCCATCCGCAGCGTGGTGGACAAGCCCATCAAGTTCGTGGGGACGGGGGAGAAGATGGAAGCGCTGGACGAGTTCCACCCGGACCGGATGGCGGGCCGCATCCTGGGAATGGGCGACGTGGTCTCGTTGGTGGAGCGCGCGCAGGAGAACTACGACGAGGCGGAAGCGCGCAAGCTGCAGAAGAAGATCGCCAAGGACCAGTTCGGCTTTGATGACTTCCTGGAGCAGATCGGGCAGATCAAGAAGATGGGGAACATGAAGGACCTGATGGGCATGCTACCTGGCATGGGCAAAGCCCTGAAGAACCTGGACATCCCGGATGATGCCTTCAAGGGCATCGAGGCCATGATCCAGAGCATGACCCCGGATGAGCGCCGCAACCCGTCCGTGATCAACGGAAGCCGCCGACAGCGGATCGCCAACGGTAGTGGCACCAGCGTTCAGGACATGAACAAGCTGATGAAGCAGTTCGAGGAGACGCGGAAGATGATGAAGATGATGGGGGACAAGACGAAGATGGCCAACATGATGAAGCAGATGCAGGCCATGCAGGGGATGAGGCGTTAACGTGGACCGACCTCAGGAAACCATGGACATCGATCTT
>JAHEFL010000552.1 GCA_024640205.1 Flavobacteriales bacterium
TGCTGCTATAAACGTGACAATGAACTACATGCTCATCCCATCGATGGGCTCCATCGGGGCGATATGGGCGACGATGGTCTCCTTTTTCGTGGGCATCTTCCTGCTCGACCTCTTATTCGAACGGACCCGACCGAACTTCCGATGGATGGTGAAGGGAATGACGACGTTCTGGCGGATCAGGGGAGTTGGTTGATCTTTGTTCCATAGTGAATTGAATTGTGATCATGTCCGACAACATCCAGGACGGCGGTATCACGGTACCTGTGCTGTTCATCGCATTCAACAGGGTGGATGCTGCTCGGGATGTCCTGCATGCCATCAGGGTTGCCAGACCCCCCAGATTGTACTTCGCGTGTGATGGACCAAGGAATGAGGAGGAGCGTCCCAAGTGCGAAGCGGTAAGGGCATTGGTCAAGGAGGTGGACTGGCCGTGCGAGCTTCGTACGCGGTTCAGTGAGGTGAACCTCGGGGTGAAATTCGGGGAGTCCACGGCCATGGATTGGTTCTGGGAGAATGAGGAGATGGGTATCGTACTGGAGGATGATACCTACCCTGCGACCAGCTTCTTCGGGTATTGCCAGGAACTCCTGCATCGCTACAAGGACGACGAGCGGATCTGGGCCATCATGGGAACCAACCTCATGGAGGAACCTGTTCCGAAATGGGGGGGCAGCTACCATTTCAGTGCTCACGGATACGGTGCTTACTGGGGCTGGGCAGGATGGCGTCGGGTTTGGGCCAAGTATGATGTTCACATGGAGGATTGGCCTGCCTTACGTGATTCCGGTTCGTTGCACGGCCACTTTTTATCCCGCAGCGAGCGGAAGGAGGTAGAAAAACTCTTTGAACATACTTGGAATGGTAATATCCGGTCGTGGGACTACCAATTCGATCACGGGCGTATCCTGAACCACGGTTTGAACATCGTTCCGGAAAAGAATCTTATCAGGAACATCGGGTTCGGGGCCGAAGGCACACATACGGTCAATGAGAATGACCCCAGAGGGAATCGGCCGGTCTCAGAATTAAAGCTACCCCTGGAGCATCCTGCGTACATGCTTGTTGATGTGGGCCGTGATAAGCAGTATTTCATGGAACATGTCCGGCCCTCGGGGTTCCGCAGGCTGAAGAACGCTTTGAAGAACCTCATTCCGGAGAAGGTGGACCAGGCTATTACTCCGGCATTGTCAAGATTACAGGATAAGTTAGGGATCGATCGTGATTGATCTTTCTCCTTTGTCGCAAACTCCCATGCCGCTGTGATCTCCAAGCGTCGGCTGTTGAACGGCATTTTCGTACTGGCTTTCCCTTTCTACGGGTTCGGACTGTACCGTGCCTTCAAGGGGAATCTAAGCGAAGGACTTGTGCTGGGTATCGTTCCGTTCCTGTTGATCATCGCGATACACCTCATTGATATGGTCTATAGGCCATCGGTGCGGAACATGACCAACCGGGTCTATTGGGTCGGGCTGCTGTACCTGGTCTCCTTGTGCGGAGCGCAATGGTTTGCCTACTTCACAGGGTTCCCAGGGTATAACACCATCAACACCACCGTGTATTGCTTGCTTTTCCTTGTGCCGTTTCATGCTTCTTTGATCATTCAGTTACATAATCGTGACAATGACGAATTCAACTTTTCTCGTTTGCTCCTTACCGGATTGCTGCTACTGGTCGCGATCAACCTGGTGGGATACATGTCCGGGCAGCGGAATGCGATACATGGGTTCGAGGGCAGGATGAACCTGCCATACATGCACGGGGTCTATGATGCTGCACACATTCTATCGTTCATCAATCTGATGCTTCTGTTCCACTTGAAGGATCCACTGCGAAGGCCTCTGCGCTTCGTGGGGCTTTCATTGATCTATGGCCTTAACCTGGCCATTATGATCAATGTGAACAGCAGACTATCCTTCATGGTATTCGTTGTACTGACCGTCCTCTTCGTCTTCCGGGCCATGAGGGGTATGAGATCCCTTTTCCTGATCTCCTTATTCACTATGCCCCTGCTCATGAGC
>JAHEFL010000553.1 GCA_024640205.1 Flavobacteriales bacterium
CAGTTGAAGGTTGTTGATCCCATCGTTTCCAGGGGTCTTCCGTCCGGCCAATACATTGTTCCGCGTGAAGTAGAGTTCCTTGCCATCGCTGGATAGGATCGCATTGCTCTCGTGAAAAGCCGTATTCAGCCCTTCGCCCATGGGGCGTATTTCCGTGACGTTCCCGTTCTCATCCACCTGCCCGGTGTAGAGATTCAGGAATGGTTGATCGTTCCAGGTATGGTGCTTCTTCATCAGATACTCAGGCATCCGAGCTGAGGCGAACATCATCCGATCACCTTGAATGAACGGGGACATGTCGGTCCGGTCACTGTTGAAGGGTGCTGGCATGATCTGATGGCTCAAGCCATTCTGCTCCATCAGATCACTGAGCCGTTCCAAGGAGTTCGCTTTGCGTTGACCTCGGCTATCGGTCGGTTCAAGCAACGCGAAACGTGCCAGAACCGAATCGCTTTCGGCGAACCGTCCGTTCGATCGTGCAAGTTCGGAGAAGCGGTACAGGTCACGCGCAGCTGCGTCATCCCTCTCTGCCAACCGGGCATACCATGGCTCGGAACGCTTGAACTCCCTTAAGGTCCAATAGCTATCAGCTAGTCGGCGCATTCTTTCCACATCCGGCTCAACGGTCTTGAAAGCCATCTCATAGTACTCGATGGCTTTCATGTAGCTCATGGACCGATAGCTTCGATCGCCTTGACGCAGCATGGCGGATTGTGCAGCCAATTGACCACCCACCAGGATGGTCGTCAGGAGCAAGAGCGTTATGCGCTTCGGGTGGTGCATCAATTAGAAGTATCGTGGCGAACGCATCCGGTCGCGATTGAAAACTGGATCGTAGCTGAACATGACCTCGTGGCTGCCGCGACTCCGGTTCCCCAGTGCTGACAGACCGAAGTCATAGGCATAACCGGCGCGGAACTGATCGTTCAATTGGATGGAAACGATCCCCGTCGCACTATCACCATTTCGGTAAGCGGCCCCCAGCCACAATCGATCCTGGATGAGGAAGTTGGCCGAAAGGTCGCTCGTCATCGGTGCGCCTTCGGTCATCCGCAGCATGAAAGCTGGTTTGAACTTGACCAATCCCCTTGTGAACACGTAACCACCCGTGATGAAGATGTGTGGACGCTCCTGTGCGAAGTACATGTCACCGCTTTCACCTTCCACGGTGCCGAGGTAGTTCCCGCGCAGCTTGGGTATGGATGCACCGAAATAGGCCCGTTGCGACCACAGATAGGCACCGAAACCATAGTTGGGCAATAGTTTGCCGCTTTGATCGGAACTGAACCTGGGGTCGGTTGGGTCGGTATTCTCCACCCGTGTATTGGCCATCTGGGCGTGATTGAAGCCCATCTTCATTCCCAATGCGAGGCGCATCGTGCTGCTTACGCGCATGCGGTATGCGATGTCGCCGAATACGCTGCTAGTACCCGTGCGGCCAATATTGTCCGAAACCAGACTGATGCCGGCTCCAAGGCTCTCCTTGTTGATCGGAGCATGTGCCGAAAGCGAATGGGTGACGGGAGCCCCGGGAATGCCGCTCCACTGGCTGCGGGTAAGTGCTGTCACGTTCAATACGTCGGCGCTACCTGCGTATCCCGGGTCAATTGCCATCATGTTCCACATGTACATGGTGTACATGGGGTCCTGCTGAGCCTGAAGTTGGATGGATGTGGGAGCGAGGGTCGCAATACCCAGGGATACCATCCAGATATGTCCTGTTCGGCGCTTCATCGGTTCATCTGGATATAACCCGTATGGGTGTTGTTCCCATCGCCGAGTTCGAGAACATAGAAGTACACTCCAGCGGGGAGGTCACCTCCGATCGCCGCATTCGACGCTCCTCGACCATCCCAATCATTGTGGTAGGGTGATGCTCGGAACAGTTCGGCTCCCCAGCGATTGAATATCACCACGTTGTTGTTCGGATAGGCTTCAAGACCCTGGATGAACCAGGTATCCGCAATGCCATCGCCATTCGGTGAAAAACCAGCTGGGATGAGCAGGTCCGGGATCTC
>JAHEFL010000088.1 GCA_024640205.1 Flavobacteriales bacterium
CTGTGGGATCCCCGTTTCTGTTGCATCTGGTTCAAGAGCCACATCGCGGTCCAGAAATCCACGTTGTTCGTTCGGGCATAATTCTTCACCTGGCTGCGCCAGGCAAGGACCATGATCACGGCAATGAAAAGAAAGAACAACAGGACGGCCCAGGGAACTGCCTTCTTCCCGTAACTCTTTTCATCGAACTCGCCTTTCGCGAGGGCCATGAGCACATCGGTGGCCTTATCCATGCCTTCGAAGAACTCGCCGTTACGAAAACGTGGCAGCACCTCGTTCTCCACGACCTTTTTGGCCATGAGGTCCGGAATGGCACCTTCCAGCCCATAACCCGTGGCGATGAACACGGCTCGCTCGCCGGGTGCTCCGTAAGGCTTCACTAGGAACACGATCCCATTGTCGAAACCCTCCTTTCCGATACCCCAATTCTGTCCGACCTCAAAGGCCAGGTCCGATTCCGGATAGCCGCATAGCGTATCCACCACCAGGACCAGTATCCGGTTACTCGTTTCCCGTGCGAAATGGACCAGCTTTCGGTCCAGGCGTTCCCACTCCTCCGCGCTCAGCCAATCCACGTATTGCCATACGAGCAGGTCCTGCACATCCTCCTTTGTTCTTTCCAACTGGCGCGGGATGCCCGGGGGGAACTCCGTGGGTACGGCCAAGCTGCAGTCGAAGCTTTGTCCGTTGGCCTGAAAGGCGAACAACAAGAGCAGGGATGCGATCAGTGTCCTCATCGGCCTCCGATGCTCACTTCGTTGGAAAGCTCATTGCGATCATCCTTTCGGGATGGAAAGAATTCGGACAATGAGTCGCCGATCGTTCGAACCACCTCACAGAGCCCATCCGCCTGCTCACCGGCAGCAAAGCGCTGTTTAAGGATGGCCACTGCCGAATCCCAATACCCCTCGGGAACACGTTCATGGATGCCCTTGTCCCCGATCACCGCCACCAATCGATCCGCGACACTGACGTAGATAAGCACACCATTCCGCTCCAGTGTGTGCTGCATACCGAGCTCCTCGAAAACGAACGCTGCATGTTCCAGCAATCCCTCCTCGATATGGTCCTCCAGATGGACGCGGATCTCTCCACTCGTCCTGCCTTCCGCTTCGCGTATCGCGTTCGCGACACGCTCGCGATCCGCTCGGCTCAGGAATTCAGCGGCACTTAGCACCTATTCGAAGGAGATATCCGGCGCCTGTTCGCTGCCTTCACTGGCCTCGAAATAGCCCTTCTCGCTGAAACCGAACATGCCGGCCAGCAGGTTACCTGGGAAGCGCTTGATGCGTGAATTGAAGTCACGCGCTACCTCATTGTACTTGCGACGTTCAACCCCGATCCGGTTCTCCATGCCCTCGTACTGGGTCTGGAAATCCTGAAAGCCCTTCACGGCCTTGAGTTCAGGATATCGTTCCACCGTGACCAACAGCCGGGATAGTGCACTGCTGAATTGGTCCTGCGCCTGCTGGAAAGCCTGGATCTTCTCCGGCGAGAGATCGCCCGCGTCAATGGTCGTGCTCGTAGCTTTTGACCTGGCTTCGATGACCTGCGTCAAGGTCTCCTGTTCAAAGTTGGCCGCACCTTTCACGATCTCCACCAGATTCTTGGTCTTGTCCGCACGCAGTTGGTAAGCATTTTCCACGTTGCTCCACTGTTTCTTCACATCCTCGTCCAGGCCGATGGTGCCATTGTAAAAGCCAATGCCCCAAAAGACCAGCAGTGCGACCACACCAAGTGTGATGATGAGAGGAAGGTTTTTCATGCGTATCGGGTTAAAGGAATGGTTCCAGTGATCAGCGCGAAGGTAGCCCCTGCGTGCGCACCGTCCGATCAAGGGTCATGCCGCAACGCTTTCGCTGACAGCCTGTCAGCAGGGGATCATTGCACCATGAACCGTATGGACCACGCACCATCCGATCCAGTCAACATGGCGACATAGCTTCCGGGGGCCATGCCGTCCAGATCGATCCGCACCAGCGGACCTGCGACGGTTCTACCAGACCGTACCTCGCGACCCAGGGCATCGACCACGCGCAGCTCGCCACGCATTTGCATGGGCATCCTCAGGAATGCATGACCTTCAGCCGGATTTGGAAAGAGATACGGCACCAACTCATTACCAGCCGCTTCTCCTGCACCAAGTGCCGGGTCATGGTAGAACTGTGCGGTCGTAGCGATACCCGCCACGGTCGTCACGATCAGCACCGGTCGGTCCATGCCTTGTGCGATCCACTTGTACTCGATCGTTTGTGGTTCATCCAATCCGAAACCGAAATTGAACTGATCCACGTAGATCGTGTCCCTGCGATCAAGGACGGAACGCACGCGCAATACCTCGAAGGTCGCAGAAGGAAGCACCAGCGTGCCCCAACCGTCCACATGGTTGTACCGCCATTGGGATTGTCCGAAGAAACCGAGCGTGGGGATGGTGACCTCGAATGCGCTGAAGGAGGTGTCCTGGTCACTGTAGTCCATCGGGAACCGATGGATGTAGTCCACAGGGATCCGCCTCACGGAGGCGGGAAGACCGTTGATGTTCGCCCCGAAACCAACGTTGCGGAAACCGGTCGCACTCTTCTTGTAATAATCGTAGACATCCTCGATGGTCACCGCCTGGAAATCGATGTTCGCTCCGGCCATCGCGTAGTTCGCTGCGTGCTCCGGGAAAAGGATGGTGTTGTTGAAGAAGAACTGGTACAACAATGGTGTTGAACCGACGGTGACCGCCGTATCAGCCCCGGGAAGCTGCGGGACCAAAGCGCTCATATCCCAGATCTGGTCCGGGCCGGTCTGCACCAGATCGACACCAGTTGCGATAGCTGTGTAGTAGCGCATCGTATCCCCCGCCGAAGGCATATCGTTCGGCCCGATGGTGATCTGGGACCGGCCGACCATCAGGGATAGCATGGTCACGAGGGAAAGCAAGTAGCGCATGTAGGATCGTAATTGGCTGCCAAGGTACCGGAACGAGCGGGTCCGTGGTATGGCCCGATGCTTGCCCAATGCGGCGCCTACCTTTGCATCCCATGCGATCACTCATCATTTCCCTGTTCCTGGTGCTGGCTAGCGCTGCAACGCTGAGTGCCCAAGGTGACGAGCGCAACCTGGTACAGTTCAGCGGAGTTGTCGTTACGGACAGCCTTCTGCCCGTACCATGGACGAACATCGTGATCAAGAACTCCTATCGCGGGACGATGAGCGACGTATTCGGGTATTTCAGCCTGGTGGCCCAGGAAGGCGATACCATCCTGTTCAGTGCGTTGGGGTTCCAGCGCTCCCAGTATGTGGTGCCGGACAGTCTTGGCGAAACGCGCTATTCGATGATCCATGTAATGTCCCGGGACACGATCATGCTGGATGCCGTGGATGTCTATCCCTGGCCATCTCCTGAACAATTCCGTGAGGCCTTTCTGAATCTGAGACTCCCGGATGACGATTTCCAACTGACCATGCGGAATCTTTCCCCGGCCGAGATGGTGCAGCGCATGGAGAACCTGCCACCGGATGCCTACCAGAGCTTCCAGTACCAGATGGCCTTGGATCAGACCAAGTTGTACTATGCTGGTGGCACGCCGCCGATAAACCTCTTCAATCCCATTGCCTGGGCGCAATTCATGCAGGCTTGGCAGAACGGGGATTTCAGAAAACGGTAGCGATCACCGACCACAAGACTTCTTTTTAAGGTCGCTTGCACTTTCCCTTCATGCCCGTACATTTGCAGCCGCTTCGTTGAAAAACGAGGTTAGTCGGACCGGTAGTTCAGCTGGTTAGAATGCCGGCCTGTCACGCCGGAGGTCGCGGGTTCGAGTCCCGTCCGGTCCGCGGAAAGCCCACTTCAGGTGGGCTTTCTTCATTGTACGGTGATGCATGATCCATATCACGCCTCCTCGATGCAGGGCGGCTACATTTGATCGATCTGAACCGACCCCGATGAGCAACGTGTATTACCCGGACTACCTGCAACTCGATAAGATCCTGAACGCACAGGCTCCTGAAAGTGATAAGCATGGGGTGCAGGCACATGATGAGATGCTGTTCATCATCATCCATCAGGCTTACGAGCTTTGGTTCAAGCAGATCCTGCACGAGGCAGGAAGTGTCATCGAGATGTTCGCGGACAAACACGTGGATGACAACGGCGGCGAACTGAACATCGCGGTGCATCGCATGGAGCGCATCAATACCATCCTGAGCGTTCTGGTGCACCAGATGGATATCATGGAGACCATGACCCCCTTGGATTTCCTTGATTTCCGCGATCTTCTTCGGCCAGCCAGCGGATTCCAGAGCATGCAGTTCAAGATCCTGGAGGCACGACTTGGGCTACGGATGGAGAAGCGCTTCGGCAAACAGTACTATACCAGCCAGCTCACCGCAGCACACAAAGGGGAGATCGAGGCGTTGGAGAAGCAACCCACCCTTCTTGAATTGGTGAATGCCTGGTTGGAGCGTATGCCCTTCCTTCACGCGGAGTATTGGCCCGGCCGGGAACGTCCCTTCTTCGACGACCTGCAGGACCTGTACGCGTCCACGCTCGTCAAAGGAGAGGAAGGGAACGCAGCTTTATGGCGGACCATATTCGTGGAAGGCTCCCCGGAGCGGAACCTATCCCCCGCTGCCTGCCGCAGTGCATTGTTCATCATGTTGTATCGCGATGAACCCATCTTCCAACAAGCCTTCCGATTCCTTCAAGGCCTCCTTGACCTGGATACCGGTATGGCGTCCTGGCGCAGCAGGCACATCAACATGGTCCATCGCATGATCGGGCTACGTGTCGGCACGGGCGGCAGCACCGGCAAGGCTTACCTCAAGGGAGCAATGGACAGCCATTACATCTTCAGTGAGATCGCGGACCTCAGCAGCTTCCTGTTCGAGCGACGCAAATTGCCGACCCTGCCTGATGCCTTGAAGCAGGCCATCGGCTTCGGCAGGTAGGGGTCTATTCCTCCTGCATGAATTTCGCCATCACTTCGCGGGTCACACCCGTGCTGCTGAACCCTCCGTCATGGAACAGGTTCTGCATGGTGACGAACCTGGTGAGGTCGCTGAACAGCGTGATGCAGTAGTTCGCGCAGTCCTCGGCAGGCGCGTTTCCCAAGGGACTCATCTCCTGTGCGAATCCGAAGAAGCCATCGAAACCTTTGATGCCGCTCCCGGCCGTGGTCATCGTGGGACTTTGGCTGATGGTGTTGACGCGGATATTCTTTTCCTTACCCAGCCGATATCCCCAACTCCTGGTGATGGACTCCAACAAAGCCTTGGCGTCCGCCATGTCCCCATAATCCGGGAATACCCGCTGGGCAGCGATGTAGCTCAACGCGACCACCGAAGCGCCCTCGGCCAAAGCATTGCCTTTGTGCGCGGCCTGCATCATCCGGTGAAGGCTGATGGCACTCACATCGAGGGTTTGCTTGTACCATTCGTAATTGAGGTTGTCATAGGTACGTCCCTTGCGCACGTTGGGGCTCATCCCAATGCTATGAAGGACGAAATCCACTGGACCACCCAATTTCTCGATCGACCCGGAGAACAAGGCCTCCAGGTCCGTGTCGTTCGTTGCATCGGCAGGGATGATCTCCGAACCCGTTTTCTCAGCAAGGCCATTGATCTCGCCCATCCGCATGGCCACGGGTGCATTGGTCAGCACGAACCGGGCACCTTCGGCGTGGGCCAGTTCGGCCACCTTCCATGCGATGCTCTGCTCGTTCAAGGCACCGCTGATGATACCTCGCTTTCCTTTCAAAAGTCCGTAGCCCATGGTCGTTCGATTTACGCGCCGAAGATAGCCGTGCCCAGGAACAGGGACCCGATGGTACCTACTTACCTTTCAGGAGGACCCGGGCGTTATCCAGTGCCTGCTTGGTCAACTTACGACCACTGAGCATCTGCGCGATGGCCTCCACACGTCGTTCCATATCGAGCGGGTCAATGGCCGTGCGCACCTGGCTTCCCACGGTCCCCTTGCTCACCAATAGATGCTGTCGCGCCTTGCTTGCGATCTGAGGCAGGTGTGTGATGGCGATCACCTGTCGCTCCCCTCCCATGCGGGCCATGAGCGTTCCGACCCGGTCAGCCACTTCGCCGCTCACACCGGTATCGATCTCATCGAAGATCACCGTCGGCAGGTCATGGTGATCGGCCACCAGCGATATCAATGCGAGCATTACCCGGCTCAGTTCACCGCCGGAAGCCACCTTTTCGAGCGGTGAAGGCTCGCGGTCCAGGTTCGCATTGAACAAGGCCCGAACGCTGTCGATCCCGTGAGGTCCGACTTCCACCGTGCGATGATCGAACCGGAAAACGGCATGAGGCATCCCCAATTCATGAAGGATCTTCATCACCGAGGATGCCAGCGGCTCAAGGGCTTTCTTGCGCGCCGCGGAGATCTTCCTGGCCTGGGCCATCATGGAATCGTGAAGTCCTTTTACGTTGCTCTCCAATTCCACGATCCGATCGCCGAGGCCGCCCATGTGACCGGTGCGCTGCTCGAGATCCTCCTGGATAGCGATCAATTCCTCCACGGTGCTGACCCGGTGTTTCTGCTGCAAACGAAGCAGGGTATCCAACCGGGTCCGCAGCCGATCCGCCTCTTTCGGGTCCACGTTGATGGAGCCAGCAAGCCCTTCCAGCTCCGAACCGATGTCCTTGAGTTCGATGCGCACGGCATCCAGTCGGTCCGACAGCGCGGCCACCTGGGCATCCAGTTTAGCCGATCGCGAAATTCCTTGACGAACCCTGGACAGCAGGTCCAATATGCCGCTATCCCCCTGGATGCCCTGCTCTGCACTACCAAGGGCCTGCACCAGTTCCTCGGCATGCTCGGCTCGTCC
>JAHEFL010000089.1:0-1474 GCA_024640205.1 Flavobacteriales bacterium
AGGTCCTTCCAATGGTTCACGATGGTACGATGGTCCACATGTTCCCATAGGAATTCATCGAAGGAACCCTTGCCCCTCTCCATGATCCGAAGCCAAGCCTGCGCATTCTTGATCGCACTGGCCACCTTGGCGCGGTTGCGGATGATGCCCGGATCGCTCAATAGCCGCGCTACGTCCTTGTCACCATAACGTGCGATCTTCTCCACGTTCCAATTGTCGAAGGCCTTTTGGTAGCCTTCGGTGCGATGCAGGATCGTCTTCCAACTGAGACCGGCCTGCGCTCCATCAAGCACCAGCTTCGCGAATAGCTTTCGGTCATCGTGTTCCGGAACACCCCAGATGGTGTCATGGTATTCGATCATACGGGTATCGTCGCCCGGCCATGTGCAACGGATCAAATCCTTCTTCGCAGCCATGCGGTTCTCGTTGGGGATCGGCGTCAAGGTAACTTGCGGTCGTGTTCCAACCACTCCATGATCGCCATGGTCGCGTGCATCGCAGCCTGCGGATCAGTGTCGTTGACAAATGCGACCTGCGCTGCACGTATTGCATGCCGGAGGATCAGACCTTTCTGCAACGGGAGGAGTTGATGACGCGGGAGGAGATCGCGCACATTGCGAACCTTTTTGTGGAGCGGTTCGGCGTCAACAAGATCAGGCTGACCGGAGGGGAACCACTGGTACGGAGCGATACCGTGGAGATCGTTCGCGACCTGATCCAACTTCCCGTGAAGCTGGGACTGACCACCAATGCGCTATCGCTTCACAAGCATCTGGACGGATTGATCGATGCGGGGCTGAAGAGCATCAACATCAGCCTGGACACCTTCGATGCCGAACGCTTCCGGACGATCGCGCGACGCGATGGTTTCGACCGGGTCTGGATGAACATTCAGGAAGCGCTCGGCCGGGAGCTGCACGTGAAGGTGAACATGGTGGTGATGCGCGGGGTGAACGACGACGAGATCCTGCGTTTCGTGGAACTCACGCGTGACCATCCGATCCACGTGCGCTTCATCGAGTTCATGCCGTTCGCGGGGAACAAGTGGGGACGGGAACGCGTGTACACCTTCGGCGAAATGCTGGGGCGTATCGGCAGTGTCCACTCCTATTCGAAATTGAACGACGACCCGAACAGTACCGCCAAGGCCTATCGGGTCGATCATTGGCCCGGCACGTTCGCGGTCATCAGCACCGTGACCGAACCCTTCTGTGGCACCTGTGATCGCTTGCGCATTACCGCTGAAGGGAAGATGCGGAATTGTCTGTTCGCACGTGAGGAGACCGATCTACTTTCAGCACTTCGCCGAGGTGAGGACGCCGCATCGTTGATCGAGGCGAATGTGCTGGCGAAGCATGCCATGCTCGGTGGATTGCCTCCATTCAAACCGGAAGCACAGGAGGAAGTGCTGCACGACCTGAGTGTGAGGCCGATGGTGAGTATCGGGGGGTGAAGTAAATGAGGTCGATCAGTT
>JAHEFL010000089.1:1484-6831 GCA_024640205.1 Flavobacteriales bacterium
AAATCGGCAATGAGAACGATGAGTGCAATATGGAGAATCCCATCTATCGCTTCGCGTTGGCCGAACGGATGATCGTATAGAGCAAGGCGCGAACCTCATCAAGTTTCTCCAAAAGGCCATTCTCGTACGGTAGGTCCGGTGACTCATTACACAGCCTCATCCAAAAACGGGTCTCACCTGCTTCCTTTTCGGCAATTCGCAATTTGTTGATGAAGTCAGCCCTACTTGAAGGATGTTGAGCTTCGTGCACATTCGCTGAGATCGATGTCGCGCTGCGGAACAATTGCCTAGCCAGATCGGGCCACCCCTCTTCCCGAAGTCGCTTGGTGAAAGGGACCACCCGAAGTGCCAACGCGAATGACTTATCAAGGACAGGGTTACGTCGGGCACTCTCATACTCCGAAGCCCCTTCCTCCATAAGCCAATTCCCCTCTTTACTCATCAATTGATCTCATTGAACTGATCGACGTGATCCATCACATTGAGCACACTGACCTTATTGACCACATTCTAGCAATTGCTCACAGCTCCTGCTCGTAGTAGATCTTATAGAACTTCCGACCTGCCTCGTCCACCCCGTGCTCGATCTTGTTGCGGTCGCCGTGGATGTAGATGTGGAAGTTCTTGTCCAACTTCAGCACGCTCTTGAACACGCGGGCCTGTTTCTTCACGGCATGGGATGAGATCTCGAAATTGTCCTGAATGTCCACTTCGCGGCTCGCACCGAACCGATCCCCGAAACGCTGGTAGGAGCCGATCACGCTTTCCTCTTGGAACACTTCCTGCGCGAAGGATGCACGATCGAATTCGGTGTTCTTCTTGAAGTAATCCACCGATCGGTTGAGCAGATCGATCTGATCGGCCTTGGCGATCTCGAAATCCTGCGGCAACTGCTCGGTGATGAAGGCGCGGGTCAATTCCAGCACATTGCTCGTACTGTTCACATGATCCTTCTTCGAGCGCAGGCCGATGAAATCCCTGTGCCAGAACTCCGTGCTCCCTGGGCCATCGATCGTGAACAGGGTATAGTTCTCATCCGTGAAGAGTACCAAACAAGCCTTGGCCGGCTTGATCGTTCCCAGACCCCGTTTCAACTTCATCCCCACGCTCTTACCGGCCACCTTGCTCTCAATGAAAACCTCCTTGTCATCGAACTTGTAGATACCGACGGCCGGATAGGCGGCAGAGCCCAGCTCCACGCCATCGAACTTCACCACGAACAAATCGCCGCCTTTCACTTCGTGCTCCGACGCCGCTAG
The DNA here is from genome assembly GCA_024640205.1 of Flavobacteriales bacterium. Classification (GTDB taxonomy): domain Bacteria; phylum Bacteroidota; class Bacteroidia; order Flavobacteriales_F; family PHOS-HE28; genus PHOS-HE28. Next base: position 2,744 of record JAHEFL010000089.1, read on the forward strand.
GATCAGGTGTTTCGCGATGGACACCGAGGTGATCACGAGGTCCTCGCCATCCTCGACATTCTTGCACAGACCATGAAGTACACCTCTCCGAGCTCCCTTCACCCGAGCGAATTCGCACGTATGTGCGACGGCACTGAACGGCTTCAGGAAGAGTTTCCGCAGGAACTCCTGCTCCTCTGGTCCTTCCAGCACGGCACTGTAGTCGCTGAACACACTTTCCGCCTCACTCGCACCGATGCGATGCAGCACGAACTCCTCGACTGTCGCTTCCTTTCCGTTCACCATGACACTCTAGTTCTATTTATCACCGCAAAGCCGCCAAGAGCGCGAACCCTTCAATACCCCACTCAACTTCCATGGCGAAAGGCATGTTCCTGCACTTTGATCACATGCAGCACGAACGGGAAGAGCGCATCCATCGTTTCCTGGGCACCGCGTGTGGAGCCGGGTAACGTGATCACCAACGTACGGCCGATCATCCCTGCGATGCCGCGTGACATGATCGCCAATGGCATGCGTGCCTGACCATAGGCACGAGCCGCTTCCATGATCCCGGGTACTTCGCGGTCCAGGATAGGGGCAATGGCTTCAGGCGTACGATCACGCGGTGACAGACCTGTTCCACCAGTGCTGAGGATGAGATCAAACCCTTCAGCCGCCCAAGCTTTCACTTGCGCCGCGATCTTCTCCGGCTCATCCGGTACCACTGTCGTACCGGAGCATTCAACCCCCAACTTTTTCAACCTATCCACAACCAGCAACCCACCCTTATCCTCCTTCTTTCCACTTGCCACGCCATCGCTGATCACCAGCACAGCAGCGTGCAGGGCTTTGTCGAAGTCATCCTTCCAATCGCTTTTGCCGCCTTTCTTCTCCACCAAACGGATGCGATCGATGGTGATGCCCTTGTCGATCGGCTTCAGCATGTCGTAGATCGTCAAGGCGGCGATGCTGGCTCCGTGCATCGCTTCCACCTCGACACCGGTACGGTATATCGTTCTCACCTTCACCGTTATCACGATGGACATGTCCTTTACCTCGAAGGCGAGGGCCGCATGTTCCACCGGCAGCGGATGACAATCCGGGATCAGCTCGGCGGTCTTCTTGATGCCGAAAAGACCCGCCACCCGAGCAGCCTCCAACACGTCGCCTTTGGGCACACGCTTTTGCTTCACGGCAGCGATCGTTCCAGCCATGCTTACCGTTACGGTCGCTTCCGCGATCGCTTCACGGAGCGTGGTGGGCTTGTGGGTGATGTCGATCATTTGCTTGTGGTCGGGATGAGAAATTTCACGCCCTTACGCGTTCCTCTTCCAGACATGGTCGTTATCCGAGAGGATCTCCTTGCCGAAGATCGGGAGTTGTTCCTTGACGGAATCCACGACCCATGCAACGGCTTCGCGCGCCTGCTTACGATGCGCTGCGCTGGCGAAGACCATGAAGCAGAGCTGTCCCGCTGCAATGCTGCCAAGGCTGTGGTGTACATGCAGACAGGTCATTTCGGGCCATCGCGTGAAAGCTTCCTCGCGGATGTCCGTCATGCGCTCCAGTGCCATCTCACGGTACGCGGTGTATTCGATAGCGACGACGGCCCGGCCTTCGATCGCATCCGCGCGGACCTGCCCAAGAAAGATCTCATGGGCACCGATGTCCATCCGCGTCGCATGCTTGGCGATACTCTCCGAAACGAACGTTGGATCGATGGCTCCTTCGACGAAAATGTCCTTCACCTTATGCTTCTTCGCTTCGCTCATCCTCCGGCGAATGGTGGCAGAACGGCGATCTCCTCCGATCCGGACAACGCGCGATCGCCATGCACGATGGTCCGGTCGATCGCGATGCTGTACGAAAGTCCCTTCAATCCCCGGATGCGATCCTGAAGCTGGCGGTCCAGGTCAGCGGTGGAGGTAGCCGGGATCTCCATATGGTCACTTCCGGCCTTTTCCGCGATCAGTCCGAATAGCAGCACCTTCATGCCTCAAAGATCGCCAGGCGCATTGATGTTGCGGAATAGATCGAGCGGCCACCCATCGGACCCCGGGATCATCTCCACATAACTCGTTCGCACCTGGGACAAGGCATCGCTCATCTTCAGGATGTCCATCTCCACGCACCGCCTGAACACCGGTTGCGCATTCCGATGATAGGCGGCGGCCAGGGGTTCGATCAGTCCTTCGTGTCGCGGGACCACCGCCTCGGTCGCAGTGCCCAGCTGGGATATCAAGCGTTGGAAGAACGCCTCGGTCAAGCCCGGCAGGTCGACAGCGGTCACGAGCAAGCGGTCATTGCTGGCATAACGCATGGCTGTGGCCAACCCGCCCAAAGGTCCTTTTCCGGGCCACTCATCCGCCACCACGAAGGGACCCACGGATCCATATTTTCCGGGATCCGCGATGACCAACAGTTCCTGCACATGCGGATCGAGCTTGTCCAAGGCACGATCGAGAAGGGTGCGTCCATCGATCTCGATCATGGCCTTGTCGCGCCCCATCCTGAGGCTCTTCCCCCCTGCCAGGACCACCCCTGTCCAACCGGTTCTGTTCATCGTCCGGGAAGGTAGTGCACTTCCACACGCTCCCCGCTGCGCACCTCATGCGTTCCTTGGGACAAATACACCAGCGCGTTGGCCCGCACCAGGGAAGCGAGCATGTGCGATCCTTCGTCGCGCAACAAGGTCACCTCACCTCCGCGCACAAGGGCTGCCCGGAATTCGGCACGATCACCTTTCAGGTCGACGGGTCCGGTGATCGGGAGATCTTCCCGCTCAAGGAATGGCATTGAGGATCCTTGAAGGGCTCGCAGATAAGGCAGGACATATTCCCAGAAAAGGACCATGACGGCGCGCGGGTTCCCGGGTAAGCCAAAGACCGCCTTTTCATCCGATCGCCCGAAGAGCATGGGCTTACCTGGTTTCTGCGCAACACCGTGGAATACGATGCGCGTACCGAGATCCTCCAACGTGAACCGTACTCGGTCGTGATCACCTACCGAAACCCCCCCGGTCGTGATCACGACATCATGGTCCGTGATCGCGGAGCGGAATACGCGGTGCAGCGCCTCATCCTCGTCAGGGGCATGGAACACGGTGCATTGCAGATCCATCCCGGCCAGCGCTGCGACCAGCATGGCATCATTACTACTGAAAATGTGGCCCTGTCGTGGATGCTCCGTGGATGTGAATTCACTGCCCGTTACCACCACCGCGATACGAGGCGCGCTGTGAACCGGTATACGCGATATCCCTACGCTCATCAGCAGCCCGATCGCTTCCGGACCAAGCCAGGTGCCTTGCGCAAGGACCGTATCACCCTTCCCGAACTGCTCTCCTTTCAGGCGTACGTTCCCACCCTGGCGCAGCCGATCATCGCTGTGTGAGATCATGCCGTTCCCGTGCCGCACATATTCCTGCATCACCACCGTATCGGCTCCATCGGGCAGCATGGCGCCCGTGAAGATCCGAACGCATTCGTCGGCTTTCAACCCACGATCTATCACTTCACCCGCAGGAATTTCACCCACGACGGACCATTTCCTTTTTTGTTCACCAAAAGCGAACGCATAGCCATCGACCGCACTGTTATCGAACAACGGGTGATCAAAAGGTGCCAACACATCCCGTGACAGAAACCGTTGGATCGCTTTCCCGAACGGAACTTCAACGACCGCGCGGGGTGATGCTTCAGCCATCATCAGGCGCTTTGCCTCTTCCACCGTGATCATGCGCCAGCCGTCCTGTCCGTATATGTCGCGATGAGTTCCCCCTCATCCGGCGTTGGGGCCGCGATGCGCATCCAGCCTGCATTCCGGGCATCGATCAGATCCAGCGTGTCCGAAAAAGATCGATCCCCATCCAGGATCGCACGGATACGCATGGCCATCACCGAAGCGGCCAATGAGGTAACGTGCACCGGCACATCCTGCATGGAACATCCATCCTGTTCCTCCGCAGTGCGATGGGGGAAGAAGGAGCGCAGGGAAGCGCCGGTGCTGGACCCATCACGGGCCACATGAAGGCTCATCACCTGGATCTGATCGCGATGAACGGATCCGCTGACAAGAGGTATCGCCAGCTCGCTGCAGACCCGGTC
>JAHEFL010000090.1 GCA_024640205.1 Flavobacteriales bacterium
ATGAAGGGCTCATTACACCAAGGAAGCTGTATCCGTAACGCACGGCGCGTCGCAATATCCGCCGGATCACATAACCCGACCCAGTGTTGCTGGGCAATTGGCCATCCGCAATGGCGAAAGCGATCGCACGCAAGTGATCGGCGATCACGCGCATGGCGATGTCGGCCTTGTCCTCCCTGCCGTAACTGATCCCGCATTGTTCCGCGATACGCTGTATCAAAGGCTGGAACACGTCCGTATCGTAGTTGCTGCGCTTGCCTTGCAGCACCATGCACAAGCGCTCGAAGCCCATTCCGGTATCCACATGCTGTGCCGGCAGGGTGATCAGCGAACCATCCGCCTTGCGCTCGTATTGCATGAAGACGTTGTTCCAGATCTCGATCACCTGGGGATGGTCGTTGTTCACCAGTTCGTGTCCGGCCTTCGCTTTCTTCTCAGCATCGGAGCGCACATCCACATGGATCTCGGTGCAGGGGCCGCAGGGCCCGGTGTCGCCCATCTCCCAGAAGTTGTCCTTCTTTCCGAAGGGCAGGATACGTTCCGGAGGCATCACCTTCAACCAGAGATCGCGCGTCTCTTCATCGGCGGGCAGTTTGTCCTTCCCATCTCCACCGAAGTAGGTGACATAGATGCTCGCAGGATCGATCTTGTACGTATCCACCAGCAACTCCCACGCCCACTGGATCGCCTCCTTCTTGAAGTAATCCCCGAAGCTCCAGTTGCCGAGCATCTCGAACATCGTATGGTGGTACGTATCGATGCCCACCTCCTCCAGGTCATTGTGTTTGCCGCTCACGCGGAGGCATTTCTGGGTGTCCGCAATGCGCTTGTGTTCCGCTTTCCGGTTCCCGAGGAAGAGGTCCTTGAACTGGTTCATCCCCGCATTGGTGAACATCAGCGTGGGGTCGTCCTTGACCACCATGGGTGCACTGGGTACGATGGTGTGGCCGCGCTTGGCGAAGTGATCAAGGAACTGCTGGCGGATCTCGCGGGAGGTCATGGTCATCGGAAGTGACGGTAAAAGTACCGCGCATCCTCGTCCTGCGCTGGGAAGGTCCTTCGGGTGCGATCGACATTCTTTAACATGCAGCCCGGTCCCACCGCCTGGCCCGCCCTCCCTGGCCGACTATCTTCGCCATCCGCGTCATGGCAGAGTTGAAGTACCGTTTCAATCCGGAAACGCTCAATTTCGAGCGCATCCGGTTGAGCGCCTGGCAGAAGGGCCGCCGTTTGCTGCTCCTGCTGCTACCCGGCCTGCTCGTGGGCGTGCTCGGTATTTTCCTGGTGTACCAGTTCGTTGATTCACCCAAGGAAGCGTTGCTGCGACGGGAGAACAAACAGCTGCTGCTCCAATACGAACTGATGAACAAGCAGCTCTCCGAAGTGGAGAACGTGATGGCCGACATCCGCAGGCGGGATGACAACCTGTATCGTGTGATCTTCGAAGCGGACCCCCTTCCGGAGACCATGCGGCAAGCCGGTTCCGGTGGCATCAACCGGTACCGCAACCTGAAAGGCTTGGAGAGCAGCGACCTGGTGATCGACACCCGGAAGCGCTTGGACAAGCTAACGAGGCAGATGGTGGTCCAGTCGCGAAGCTTGGATGAAGTTTCCTCCATGGTCCTTCTGAAACAGGAAATGCTGGCCAGCATCCCGTCGATCCAACCGGTCTCCAACGATGATCTGAACCGGACCTCCAGCGGTTACGGGTGGCGGATCCACCCCATCCATAAGATCAACAAGTTCCATGCGGGCATGGATTTCACCGCCAAGACCGGAACACCCATCCATGCCACCGGCGACGGCAAGGTGGTCTTCGCGGAGTATGCCAGCAACGGCTACGGCATGCACGTGATCATCGATCACGGCTACGATTACCAGACCCTTTATGCACACATGAGCAAGATCAACGTGCGGCGCGGGCAGAAAGTGAAGCGCGGGGAGGAGCTGGGGCTGATCGGGAACAGCGGATTGAGCGCCGGCCCGCACCTGCACTACGAGGTCCACCGTTTCGGTGAGGCCGTGGACCCGGTGAACTTCTACTTCAACGATCTGAGCCCCGAGGAATATGCGCGGATGATCGAGCTTTCGCAGAACGCGGGACAGTCACTGGATTGATGCGGTACATTTGGTGTGATGCCCTACAAGGAGAAAACCATCGAGAAGCAGTTCTGGTCCATCGGAGAGGTGGCTGCCGATCTTGGTGTGAACACCTCCTTGATCCGCTACTGGGAAAAGGAGTTCGGAATGATCCGTCCGAAGCGCACCGGAAGAGGTGATCGCTCCTATACCCGGAAGGAGATCGACCTGCTGAAGCGCATCCAGCACCTGGTGAAGGAAAAGGGCTTCACGCTACAGGGTGCCCGCGAACAACTGAAGCAGGGGGATATGGCGGTGGATGCCGCACCGGACAACCAAGAGGAACTCGTGAAGCGCCTATCCGGAGTACGTGATCGCCTGATCTCCCTGAGGGATTCGGCGGCATCCGATCAGCAGTAAGCTTTCTTCGCCAGGTAGTTGACAACGTAGTCGTTCACGCCGTCCTCCAATGTCCTGAAGGGTCTGTCGTAACCGATGTTGCGGAGCTTCTCCATCTTGGCCTCCGTATAGTATTGGTACTTGTCGCGAATGTCCTCGGGCGTGTCAATAAAGCTGATGTTCTCCTCCTTTCCCATTGCCTTGAACGTGGCCCGTGCCAGGTCCAGGAAGGTCCGCGCTTTTCCACTCCCCAGATTATAGAGGCCGCTGTTCTTGCGGTGTTCCATCAGGAACAGGCACACGTTGCACAGGTCCTTCACGTAAACGAAGTCCCGGAGTTGTTCGCCGTCCTTAAAATCCGTCCGGTGGCTGCGGAACAACTTCATGCCTCCGCTCGCCTTTATCTGGTTGAACGCATGGAACACCACGCTGGCCATCCGCCCCTTGTGGTACTCGTTCGGACCGTACACATTGAAGAATTTCAAGCCCGCCCAGAAGTAGGGTTTGCGTTCCTGCCGCAGCGCCCATCGGTCGAATTCATTCTTGCTCTCCCCATACGGGTTAAGCGGCATCAAGCGCTCCGGCAGCGTATCGTCCTCATCGCTGTACCCCAGTTCCCCATCCCCATAGGTGGCGGCGGAGGAGGCATAGACCAGGGGGATGCCGTATCGCACACAACGCTCCCACACATCCTGACTGAAACGCACGTTCAATTCGTCGAAGATCGCCTTGTTGAACTCCGTGGTATCCGTACGCGCTCCCAGATGGAAGATGAACTGAACGCGCTTCTCATGTGCGTCCAACCACGCTACGAATTCATTGCGCTCCACCTTGGCGGTCAGGGCCTTACCCTCAAGATTAGGAGCTTTATCCGATCTGCTGAAATCATCCACGGCCACGATGTCCTGCCATCCCTGCCGGAGCAATTCGCCCACCAAGGCGCTACCAATGAAACCTGCGGCCCCTGTCACCACGATCATGCGAAGCACGCCAATGCCTGGTGGCGAAGGCGCGCCGCGAAGGTAGGGTCCCTCGATGACCGGAGCTTACCTTTGCACACCCTTACCAGGACCCCATTATGGCCGTTGTACACATCACCCGCCGCGAGCGGTTCAGCGCAGCCCACCGCTTATCCCGCCCGGACTGGTCGCCGGAAAAGAATCTGGAAGTGTTCGGAAAGTGCTCGAACCCGAACTGGCATGGGCATAACTATGAGGTTTGGGTGACCGTGGCCGGTGCACCCAGTGCCGAGACAGGATTCGTGATCGACCTGTCCGAATTGGGGAAGATCATGCGCGAGCAGGTGATCGATCTGGTGGATCACAAGAACATTGACCTGGACGTCGCCTTCATGAAAGGGCGGTACAGCAGCACCGAGAATCTGGCCATCGCCATCTGGGAGCAACTGGAGGAGCGTATCACTGCGGCTGGTGGGAAGCTGGTGAAGGTGAAACTGCAGGAGACCGAGAACAACTTCGTGGAATACCATGGTGAGTAGGGAACACGAGCCGGAAGGCGAAGGATACGAGCGGATCGACCAGTACGACCCCGCCTTGATCGAACGGATCAGCGGCCATTACGGCCAGATCCTGGAAGCGATCGGGGAGGACCCGCAGCGCGAAGGCTTGAAACGTACGCCGGAGCGTGTGGCCAAGGCCGTCCAGTACCTGACGCATGGCTATGACCTGGACCCGGCGGCCATCCTGCGTAGTGCGTTGTTCACCGAGGAATACAGCCAGATGGTCCTGGTCAAGGACATCGAGGTTTACAGCATGTGTGAACACCACATGCTTCCCTTTTTCGGAAAGGCGCACGTGGCCTATGTGCCGAACGGGCGCATCGTGGGACTGAGCAAGGTGCCGCGGGTGGTGGATGCCTTTGCGCGCCGACTGCAGGTGCAGGAACGCCTGACGAACGAGATCCGCGACTGCCTCCAGGATACCTTACAACCGCATGGTGTCGCCGTGGTGATCGAAGCGTCACACCTTTGCATGCAGATGCGGGGGATACAGAAACAGAACTCCGTAACGACGACGAGCGCGTTCACTGGGATCTTCCTCAGCGATAATCGGACACGCGACGAATTCATCAAACTGATCAGCGCTAAACTTCATTGATCCCGAATGGAACAAACCAATTTCCCATCCAACCCTGCCGGAGAGGTCATTTACGGACCGGATACCGCCAACGCCGTCCGGACCTTCCTGGCCAGTGTGTTCAGCTATATGTCAATGGCCCTCGTCATCAGTGGCGTAATGGCCTGGCTGTTCGCCACGAATGAAGGACTGAAAAGCTATCTGTACCAGATCGATCCGGTCTCCGGGCAGATCATGGGCAACACCATTCTTGGTTGGGTGGTGATGTTCGCGCCTTTGGGTCTGGTATTCCTGATGGGCGGCATGGTGAACAAACTGAGCGGGGCGACCCTTTTGGCGGTCTTCATAGGCTTTGCCACGCTCATGGGAATGAGCCTTAGTTCCATCTTTTTGGTATACACGTTGGGTTCCGTTACGAACGTCTTCTTCATGACGGCGGTGGTGTTCGGGCTGATGGCCGTGGCCGGGTACACCACGAAGACCGACCTGACCAAATTGGGCAGCATCCTGATGATCGGGCTCATCGGGATCATCATCGCGTCCGTGATCAACATGTTCATTGGCAGCAGCGCCATGGACTATATCATCAGCATCATCGGTGTGGTCATCTTCACCGGCCTCACGGCCTATGATGTGCAGAAGCTGAAGCGCATGGGCGGGCAGGTGGTGAACGGCACCGAGACGGCACAGAAAATGGCCCTGATGGGTGCGCTGAGCCTCTACCTCGATTTCATCAACCTGTTCCTGATGCTGCTCCGCCTGTTCGGGCGCAGGGATTGACCGGAACGATCACCATTCGAGGGCGCAAGGCTGATGGCCTATGCGCCCTCGCTCATTCGCCACGCGATCACAGCTCTCTGCTACCTTCACGCTCAAGAACCCACTCCATGAACGCTTATGTATTTCCCGGTCAGGGTAGCCAGTTCCCCGGCATGGGCAAGGACCTGTACGATGCCGACAGCAATGCCCGTATCTGGTTCGAGCACGCCAACGACATCCTCGGTTTCAACCTCACGAACGTGATGTTCAACGGAAGCGAGGAGGACCTGAAACAGACCAACGTCACGCAACCGGCCATTTTCCTGCATAGTGTGGTGAAAGCCAAGGTGATGGGGGATACGTTCCGGCCGGACATGGCTGCGGGGCACTCGTTGGGGGAGTTCAGTGCGCTGGTGGCATCCGGTGCCATGGAATTCAGCGATGGATTGAAACTGGTGGCTGCGCGAGCGAACGCCATGCAGAAGGCTTGCGCCGTGCAACCCAGCACCATGGCGGCCATCCTGGGCCTGGAGGATGAGAAGGTGGAAGAGGTATGCAGGGCCATTGATGGGGTGGTGGTGCCGGCGAACTACAATTGCCCGGGACAGCTCGTGATCAGCGGCAGCGTGGAAGCCGTGAACGCGGCATGCGAGGCCTTGAAAGCGGCTGGAGCAAAGCGGGCATTGTTGCTGCCGGTGGGCGGTGCGTTCCACAGCCCGCTCATGGAACCGGCCCGTGCCGAACTGGCCACCGCCATTGAATTCACACCCATTGTGAACCCTCGCTGTGCCGTGTACCAGAACGTGGATGCCCGTGCGCACAAGGACCCGGCACGCATCAAGGCGAACCTGATCCAGCAGCTCACCGCCCCAGTGCGCTGGACCCAGACCATGCAGAACATGCTGGCCGATGGTGCCACCAAGGTGGTGGAGGTAGGACCCGGCAATGTGTTGCAAGGGCTGTTCAAAAAAGTGAGCAGAGAGTTGGAGACGGCAGCGGCGTAGAGCGATCTCCTAGATCGTGCTGTTCAACAACCTCCCGCTCGCCAGCATCTTGTGCAGGTACGGCCGCTTCAGTGTGTTCCTGATCGCTTGCACATGGTTCATGTTGTGGCAGTCGCTGCCCAGGAACTCATAGTGCCCCGCATCGATCAAGCGCTCGGCGATCTGCCTGGCCTGTGGGCCGTAGGCGCCGGATAACGCGACCAGGTTGAGCTGGAAGTACACCCCGCGCTCCTTCATCCGCTCATACTTGCTGAAATCGTTGTACCAGAACGCGTAACGTTCCGGGTGCGCAAGTACGGCGCGATAGCCCTGCGTCTGCATCTGGAAGATCACGGAAAGCAGCATCTGCGGCTCGCTGATGAAGGGCAGTTCGAACAACAGATAGCGATCTCCGAAAGTGAGCACCTCGTTGGCCGTGACGCGCTGCTCGAGCTCATGGTCCATGTAGTATTCCGCTGCTGCCTCAACCTCGATATCGAG
>JAHEFL010000554.1 GCA_024640205.1 Flavobacteriales bacterium
AGAATGGTAAACTGAACGATGCGCGATGCCTGTTGGTAAGCGGACGGATCAGTTACGAGATCGTGACCAAGGCTTTCATGGCCGGCATCCCAGTACTAGCGGCCGTCTCGGCGCCCAGCACTTTGGCGGTGGATTTCGCCAAGGAATTGGGTATTACGCTGTTGGCCTTTTGTAGGAATGGGAAAGCCACATGTTACGCGAATCCGAAACGGATCATGAATTGATCAACGAACTACAGTCAACGAACCACTGATCCGTTGCGTGGGTATTCCATCATTACCGTCCTGTTCGATCATCCAAACATAGACGCCCACGGGAATCATCTGTCCGTTCACCGTTCCGTCCCAAGTCACATTCCCATCGCTCGCATGAAAAAGTAGCTTACCCCACCGATCAAATATGGACCAAGCGATGTGCTCAGGATGGTTCGATATAGGCTGGAAATGATCATTGATCCCATCGCCATCCGGACTGAACGCATTCGGAACGAATAATTGGTCCGGACAATCCTCGATCAATGCAAAATAGAATTCAGACGTGCATCCAGCTGTATCCGTGATGAAAACACTATGGCTACCGATGTCCAATAATTCCGCCTCCAACCCGGCACTCCCTATACTCCATACAGCATGAGCGATGATCGGATCGTCCAAGGAAAGCCAGACCGGTTCTTCACAGACCGGATAGCTAAGTGCCAAGCCCGTTTCTGGCAATGGCATGATATAGATGTCAGCAGTATCGGAGGAGATCCCACAAGCATTTGTGAGGTCCACGAAATACTGCCCACTGACCTGGGGTGTGATGTCAAGCGTGGTCCCTCCTGTATTCCACAGTAGATCGGTGCTCCCATCACTGGATATGGCGCTTATCGTTTCTCCGGGACAAATTGTTGGCTCAGCAATTATTTCGATCGTCGGTTCTTCAAATGGAATGATCATAACGCTATCCTTACCTAGTCCACATGTCGTTGATACCTCCACCCAGTAATTGCCTGGTTGAACGACCTGGATGGCAGCAGTCGTCTCACCCGTGGACCAAAGGATGTCCCCGACATTCGTGATCGATAATTCGATACTGTCCCCAGGACAAATGTATTGGTCAGGACCTAGATCCACATTTTGAATATAGTTATCGAAATATCCGACCACTCCCGGAAAAGTCGTTCTAACGATGCCGTTTCCCAGTGGAATGCCGTTCAATTGGAAATTGCATCCATTGCCCAACACGTCCGGATCGTTGATAACGGCAACAGTGGTCCTTCCGGCTTGGGCAACATAGATCCGACCATCCGGGCCCAGTTGAAGCCCATAGACCTCCATGTTCGCCTGATAGGACCCATAAATGAATGTCTCTGAATTCGCGATATCAGTAGCAGTCCCAGCATTCAGATCATACTGGTACAGGAAACCGTCACCACTTACGTACAAGATCTGCCCGTTTGGTGAGAACTCTGCTCCATAATTGGAGCGGCCGCCCAGCCATGCCTGTAAGGATACATCATAGTTGGCCATACCGATGTGGACCGGCACATAGTTGGAGATCACCCCTGTCGCTGCATCAAAATCGAACAATTCAAGCATACATTGATTGTTTACGCTCACCAGACGTGTTCCATCAGGATCAGCCTTCAACTGCCCTGCAAAAGCCCATTGCGGATAAGGATCTCCGATCGAAGTACTGACCGGTGCTTGAATGCCATTCGCATCTACCAAATAGGCCTTGAAGGTGTTTGAACTATTAATATGTACCAATACCCAATAGGCTAGATCCGTGGCGTGGCGCACAACGGTCAATTTCTCGTCAATATTGGAAGTGAGTAAGACATTCTTTTGACCTGGGACCACATCCCCTGAACCGCTGTTCAGGTCCATATCCACCATGGACCAATACAGGTCCCCATCCGGGAATGTGCCGTTGTGGAACACATAATATCTCTGGCATGCTGCTGGATCCTGCACGATGGCAGCGGCTTGTGTACAGGTGAAACTTGCATTTAGGCCACTGCCATTC
>JAHEFL010000091.1 GCA_024640205.1 Flavobacteriales bacterium
CCTCAGTGCGTTGGCGAGTGCGTTCACGATCCTTTTCCTGTTCTGGAGCATCACACACATGGCGCACAAGCTGGCCACGCGCAATGGCGAGCAACTCACCACGGGCAGCCTGATCGCCATCATGGGCAGCGGCATCGTCGGTGCACTGGCATACACCTGGAGCGACAGCTTCTGGTTCAGTGCCGTGGAGGGTGAGGTCTATGCACTCTCCAGTTTCTTCACGGCCATCGTGTTCTGGGCCATCTTGAAATGGGAAAGTGAAGCGGACCAACCGCACAGTACCCGTTGGTTGATCCTGATCGCCTACCTGATGGGGCTGAGCATAGGCGTGCACCTGCTCAACCTCCTATGCATCCCGGCGATCGCGTTCGTCTACTACTTCAAGCGTTACGATGTGACCCCGAAAGGGATCGTCATGACCTTCATCGTCTCGGCGCTGATCCTGGGCACCATACAGGCCGTGATCATTCCAGGTCTTGTCAGCGTGGCGGGATGGTTCGAACTGTTGTTCGTCAACGACATGGGGCTGCCCTTCAATACCGGTAACCTGGTATACAGCGTACTCCTGGTCGGGGGTATCATCTGGGCCATCCGCTGGACACAGGCACGCGGCAAAGTGCTTTGGAACACGGTGATCCTGGGTGTGAGCGTGATCCTTGTCGGTTACAGCACGTATGCGATGATCGTCATCCGCAGCACGGCGAACCCGCCCATCGATGAGAACAATCCGGAGAACGTGTTCAACCTGCTGAGCTACCTGAACCGGGAACAGTACGGCGATCGCCCCTTGCTGGACGGCCAGTTCTGGGATTCGCCATACAGCAATGAGCGCGAGGATGGGAATCCGGTGCGCACAGCAACCTATGTGGTAAAAAAGGACGGTCGCTTGGTGAAGAAATTCTACGATCGATGGAGCGCCAAGCACTTTGTGGAAGCGAACCCCGGCCATATGGTGGACCATGTGTATGAGATCACCGATGAGCGAAAAGGGACCGAACCGGTCTACGATCCGGAGTTCACCATGCTCTTTCCCCGGATGTACAGCAGCCAGAAGAACCATGCGGATGCGTACAAGGAATGGAGCAATTTCAAGGGGACACCGCACCGGACCACCGACCGGGAAGGGAAACCCACCATCCTTTGGAAACCCACCCAGGGCGAGAACCTGCGCTACTTCTTCAGTTACCAGATGGACTGGATGTACATGCGCTACTTCGTGTGGAATTTCGCGGGTAGGCAGAACGACATACAAGGTCACGGAGGGATCCTGGAAGGCAATTGGATGAGCGGTTTAAAGGCACTCGACGAACAACGTCTCGGTAACCAGGATCTTCTTCCCTCGAGCATCACGAACAACAAGGGGCACAATCATTTCTATCTGCTTCCTCTACTGTTGGGGGTGATCGGTCTTGTTTACCAGCTCTTCCGCCACTTGCGCGACTGGACGGTGGTCATGTTGCTGTTCTTCTTCACCGGTATCGCCATTGTGATCTACCTGAACCAATCGCCTTACCAACCGAGGGAACGCGATTATGCCTACGTGGGCTCCTTCTACGCCTTTGCCATCTGGATCGGGATGGGTGTTTACGCACTCTATGATGCTGCTCGTAGTCTGGCGCGCAAGGAGCTGATCACCGTGCTCGGGGCGGCCTTCGGCCTGGGCATCCTGAAGTACCTGCTTGAATGGGATGGGGATCACAGCATATCGTACATCCTGCTGTACATGGCAGTGCTGGGAGGTGGTATAATAGCCCTAATGTGGTTTTTCCTGAATTCGACTAAGAATATTCGTATCCTATGTTTCGTAATTGGATCACTAATAATTGCTTCTGGCGGTTTTGTCTTAGTTATTGAAAATACGCGGACAATAATCCTTGTTAGTGTAATTCTCACCACTGTTCTTTTCATAGGTATACTCGCGGTTTTCGTCTTATGGCATAGCGATGTTGCAAATGCGGTAAAAGCGACGCTACTAGGTACTATAGTACCTATTGTGATGGTGGCGGATGGTTGGGATGATCACGACCGGAGCCCAAGGACCGCTGCGCGCGATCTCGCCAGCAACTACCTGGTGAGCTGTGCGCCCAATGCCATCCTCTTCACGAACGGGGACAACGACACGTTCCCGCTCTGGTACGCCCAGGAAGTGGAAGGGATCAGGACGGACGTTCGCGTGGTGAACCTGAGCCTCCTGAACACCGATTGGTATGTGGACCAGATGCGTCGGAAGGCGTATGAAAGCGATCCGGTGCCTTTCGGGATGGCCCCGGAATTGTACCGGCAGGGTACCAGGGATGTGGTGGCACTTATACCACAAGGGGACAAGGAAGCATATCGGGACCTGAAGGAAATGATGGCCTTCGTTACGGACCCCAAGACCCTGCAACCCATCTTCCAACGTGGTGCCAAGGATGCATGGTTCCCAACGGACCGCTTCTCCCTGAAAGTGGACAGCGCGAAGGTGTTCAGCAACGGAACCCTTCAGCCTGCGGACACGGCCCGATGGACACGCGAGGTCCGCTGGCAGGTAAACCGACAGATCTTGTTGAAGAACCACCTCATGGTGCTTGACCTGTTGGCCAACAACGATTGGGATCGGCCCATCTATTTCGCGGTCACCACGGGGCCGGACAGCTACATCAACCTGCAGGACCACTTCCAACTGGAAGGCCTCACGTACCGGGTGGTGCCCATTAATACTCCCGGGGATCCGAGAAACCCCAACTCACAGGGACGTGTTGGCACCGATATCATGTTCCAAAATGTGACCGAGAAATTCCTCTGGGGTAACATGGACAGCGAAGAGGAGATCTACCTCGATGAGAACATCCTGCGCATGACCACGAATCTCCGCTTGCAGTTGAGCAGTCTGGCCGAAGCGTTGATCGAAGAAGGACGGAACGATGATGCGCGAACGATCCTGGACCTATCCCTGCGGGTAATGCCTGAACGGAACGTGCCCTTTGACCGCATCATGTTGCCGACAGTGGAGGCCTATTATGTGATCGGTGATTCAGCGAAAGCCGATGGCCTTGCGGAGCGCCTGTTCGAGATCATGGAGGAGGATCTGACCTACTTCCTGAGCCTCGAACCGAAATTCGCGGCACGGGTGGGAGGTGAAACGGCCATGGCCCATGCCGTGATGGGTCGCTTGATGACCACTGCCTTGCGCGTCAGTCCGGAATTGGGCGCCCGTCTCGAGGAGCGGTTCAATATGATGGACCAGGCCTATGAGGCGAAAATGAATGAACTGGAGAGCAGCGCGCGGAAAACATCGCGTATGAAATTCTGATCGTCGTACAGACCGGATCGGAGGCAGGTGGCTTGGGTTCACCTGATCGGTTAGCGGCAAGTAGCGCCATGTATACCACGCGACCGCCAGCATTGATCAAGCCGTTGATCAAGGAATTGATCTGGCGGGTGCCACGGAACGACCGCACTGTGTACCTCACCTTTGATGATGGGCCCACACCTGGCGTTACCCAGTGGGTACTGGATGTACTGACAGAGCACCAAGCCAAAGCCACCTTCTTCTGCGTCGGCCGGAATGTGGCGGCACGACCCGAACTGTTCGACCGGATCAAACGGGAAGGTCATGCCATCGGCAATCATACCTGGGCACATGAGGATGGATGGACAACACCTTCATTCACCTATCGCCGAAGCGTGCTGCAATGTCAGGCGCTGACGGGTACCTCCCTCTTCCGGCCACCATATGGGCGGGTGGGAAGGAAGCTGGCGCGTTGCATGAGTGGGCGGTTCCAGCTCGTGATGTGGGATGTGCTGAGCGGGGATTTCGACACATCGATCACCGGCGAACAATGTGAACGGAACGTGGTGGAAGGATCCCGCCCCGGTTCGATCATCGTTTTTCACGATAGCGTGAAAGCTGAACCGAGACTACGCTTCGCGTTGCCGCAGGTCCTTGAACACTTCAGCCGCGAGGGCTTTGCCATGCATGCCTTGAAGCCGGAGCTTCTCAGGGCCTTATCGCCGTGATCGTATATTCCTCGCGGCGGTTGGCTGCGTGCTCCTCCTCCGTGCACGGGATCCCGGGCAGGCAATGATTCACGGGCCGCGTGATGCCATATCCCGTCGGCTTCAACCGTTCCTGTGGAACTCCTTTCTTCACGAGATGGTCCACAATGGCCTGTGCCCTTTTCTGGGTAAGGCGCAACTTGGCAGCGGGGTCACCGCGACCATCATCATGCACGCCGATCTCCACAAGTAAGCGGGGGTTCACCAGAAGCCGGTCAGCGAGGATATCCAATTCGGTTCTGGCGATAGGGTCCAGGACCGCCTTCCCCTCCTGCCATCGGATGTATTGCAACGGGATCGGCGTTCCTACGGAGATCTCCTCGAAAGCCAGTTCGCGAATGTGATCCAGGTAAATGATGCCGTCCTTCATGCCCCTGGTGCTCACAGGCACACTTAGACTGAAGAATCCCTCTTTCTCGAACAGCACCTCGAATTCCTCATTGCTCTGCAAGCGGACACTGAAATCCCCTCCGCTGCTGGTGCTCTTCGTTTCCGAGAAGAAACTGCTGAGGTTCACCGCGCTAACGGTCATCCCCTGGATGAAACCCAGTCGGTCCTTGTACCGCACGGCCCCGCGAAGCCATATACCCGCATCGGCCACCAATCGGATATCCCTGGTGATGATCTGTGTGCGTTCAATGTTCTCCGTACTGAAATGGCGCTCCCCGTCATAGCGTCCCTTCAGATGGGCCACCACGCGGTAGGCCTTGTCCTCATCCACCGGAAAGGCGAACTCACCAAGCGCATCCGTCCAAGTGTTCCCCAGCAAGCGGTCATCCATGTCAAAGAGTTCCACTTCGGCGGCCACCACCGGTATCTCCAGTTCGGCATCGATCACCACACCGGTGCACAGGTAGCGCTGCTCCAAAGGTGCGAGCATGGTGAAAGCGTAGATGTCATCACTACCCTTACCCTCCGGCCTGTTACTTGAGAAGAATCCCTTCTTGTTGGCCGCATCGATGATGAACGCGAAATCATCCTTCGGGCCGTTCACCGGGGCCCCGACATTGATGGCCGGTGAGAACTGATCATCCCCGGCAGGCTGGGCGGCATAGATATCCAAGCCACCGAGGCCAGGGTGACCATCGCTAGCGAAGTACAACACACCATCCGACGCGACAAAGGGGAACGATTCGCTCGCCGCTGTGTTGACCGACGACCCCAGGTTGCGGGGTTCGCTCCAGGTGGTCCCTTGTAAGCGGCTCACATAGATATCGGAACCTCCGAAGCCCCCGGGCATGTCGCTCACGAAATACAGTTCCCTGCCATTCGGTGCGAGTGCCGGATGTGCCATGGAAACCTCACTGTTATTGAACAGGAACGGTTCGATGTTCGTGTAATCGCCCTTCACCAGGCCAGCCTTGAAAATGCCCAATTTGCTAATGCCTTTGCTGTTCCGCTGGGTTCGTCCTTTGTGGAAATTGTTCCGGGTGAACCAGATGATATCACCGTTCGCACTGGCCGTGGCAGGACCTTCATGCATTTTGGTGTTCACGCTCCCGGATAACGGAACAGGGTTGGTGAGATCACCGGTCCCGTTCAGGTCGGCAACATAAAGATCAAGGAATGGTTGATCGTTCCATGCCGCTCTCCGCTCAATGCCTATTGTCACATTCCTGGCTGAACTGAAGAGCACTTTGCCGGTCCCGAACCAGGACGTACCGAAATCAGAGAATTCCGAGTTGATCGACACGGGCCTGATCGTGAACCGGGGTTCGCCCTGTGAGAATTTCTTGGCGAACCCATTGACGTTGCTGCGGTGCGGTGCATTCTCGGGATCGACCATCGCCAGATAGCGGTCCATCCACTCCTCGGCCTCCAGATAACGCCCATTGGATTTCAGCGCTTGCGCGTAACGGTATAGGTCCCTCGGTTCCCTGTTCAGGAATTTCACCACCGTTCCGAACCACCGCTCCGCCTCGCCGGTATTTCCCAGGCGCATGTTGCATTCACCCAGTCTTCGGCTCACATGCTCATTGATGGCACCGAGGTCCGCGGCTTCCTTGTACTCCAACACGGCCCGTGCGTAGGCCAATTGCTCGAAATAGCGGTCCCCCTCCCTCACATGGGCGTCAGCACTGCCCTGTCCAAATACCCCTTGCAGCCCGGCGAGCAGAACGAAAAAGAGGATATGGAGAAGACGGCCCATCGCTTAGAAATAACGCGGGGAAGTGGTCCTGCCAGTTAGGAACCGGAAATCATAGCTGAGCATGATCTCGTGCGTACCGGCATTGTATGCACCCAATTTCGTGGTCGTGAGATCGAAGGCATAGCCTATCCGGAACTGGTCGTTCACCTGGTACTGACCCAGCACCCCGAACGCGTTGCCGAAGCGGTACATCGCACCGAACCAGATCCGTTCCCGGAGCAGGAAGTTGGCATTAATATCGAGCGAGACGGGCGCACCTTCCACCACCCTCAGCGTGAAGGCAGGTTTGAATTTCAGATCACGGTCGATGTCGAGCACATAGCCTCCCATCAGGAAATAATGACGGGCCTCCGTCGCTGATACAAGAGCCACACCCCCGTTCTCCGCATCGAACTCGTTCTGCAGCAGTTTGGGGGCGGAGACACCAGCATAATAGCGCGTGGAATGCCAATACATCCCGAACCCGAAATTCGGCATCAAGGAGCCCTGGATGTTGGCATTCGCCGGATCCGTCTCCACTGTGGACAGGGAGGCCAGATCGGCCTGGAACATATTGAAGCCACCTTTCAATCCGAACGCCAGTCTGCTATCATCGCCTGTGCGGATCCGATAGGCATAA
>JAHEFL010000092.1 GCA_024640205.1 Flavobacteriales bacterium
CCGTGATCGTCGGCAGGATAGTGTTCGTGCTGAAGACCTCCCAATGGCTGAACGCCCAATCCACCGCAGGGATGGCGGCGAGTTCAGTATCTATTCCTCCGTAATAAACCCCGCTGAACGGATAGGTTTCAGGTTCCAAGGAATTGATACGGATCGTGCCACTTAGAGGCGGATCCACATTGAAGACAACATCATACGGACCCTCGAGGTCATAGCAATCCACAAGGCCTTCCTCGATCGTCACGCATCGCGTTTCGATGTAATCCCGCAGCACCTGCACATTGGCCTCCCATCCGGCCATGCTACCACCCCAACGCGCGATCTGTGCCGGCATTTCGGGAGCAATATTGGCGATCAGGCTGTCCAGGAACGGCAGCATGGTGTTACAATTGAAGAGCGTGTTCCCCAGATCGATGTATCGGTTCACGTAGTAGTCGTGCACCATTTCATTCTCGGAGATCAGCTTTTCCAGGATCTCCGTATGCCCTTGTCCTCCAGGGTTGGGGAGGTTCTCCACCGTGCATGGATCGGCGTCAGGGCTCTGATCCGGGATGCCGGTAAAATTCGTGTAATGCCCGAATGTGGCATCCATATCCCAGAGGATGTACCGCCATTTCCGCTTATCCCCAGCCGGATCCATCCCGCGCCACCAGCCCGTATTCCAGTTCAGCCAGTCCGCACAAACCGTGTAACTGTTCAAACAGAAGTAGTCGATCAGGCTCTTCCAGCTGAACAACTCATCCACATATGCGAATGATGTGGGGTCGCCCATGTCGTTGGTGGCGATGTAGTTCCGGAGTGCGTTCCAGTCCGTCTGGGCCTGAGCACCACCGTACTCGGACCAGGTACCACCCCAGGTCTTCAACATCTGGATGTCGTATTTACCCTGGTTATAGTAAATGCGCGTGAAATCGTGATCGTCCACCTTTTCACGCATATCGTACACGCCCCAATACTGACCGTTCATGTAAAGGATCGCCGGCTCATAACTCCGTTCGTCAAGGGCGAGTCCTCCCACCTGGCTCAAAGCCTGAACATACGCATCGCGGATGTGCGCCGGTTGTCCGGGACCGAAGTCATAATTGTCGCCCGCGGCTGCCTTGATGATCAGACGCTGGTACTTGTCCCGATCCTTGGTCCGGAACATCTCGTAATGAATGGCATCGTTGTAACCGGTTTGATCACGAGCGATATAGTCGACACCTCGCTGAGCATAGGCCCAACTATCCTGACCATGCTCATTGAATTCACCGACCGCCTCATCGCGCAGCACCCCATCCTCACCGAAATATTCAAGACTACCGAGGGGTTGAATGCCCCCGTTCCCTCCGAAGAGGGCGGGCAATTGATCACCAGCAGCACTCAGCACCGCTACGCCGTGCGTCACATTGATGAAGTAGGTATTCGTCTCGGTAAAGCTTTTCTGGGCCCCGGGTGCCCCAAAACAGGTGGCCCTTATCACCGTGGTCGCGGCCACATTGATCGGTCCCGTGTAAGTGGTGGATGTTGCCGTGGGTTCGGTGCCATCCAAGGTGTACCGTATGGTCGCCCCGGCGGGACCGGTGATGGTCACGTTCTGAGCTCCTGCATAGAATCCTGCCGCAGGGTTCAATACCGGACGGTCCAGGTATTCCGATGCGGCCCCAGCATTCGCAGCATTCGGGGTAGGCGCCGTGAACAGGCTCCACGTGGCAGCGCCATCCGTGGTCCGGCCCCGGCTATGGCCTAGTTGGGTGCGGTTCGCACTGCTGAAGGCAAAGTCATCGATCAGGGCGCCCGAAGCGTCGCTCAGGATGACATGGTCATCCTCGGCCTGGTTCAGGTTGAAGCTGGCATGCAAATAACCGCCACTCACTTCGTCCCGTATGCTTCCGATGACCATCTGGCGACCATTGGCAGGGATCACTGTACCAGCAGGGATCTGCCATTTCAAGGGATTGTTGGGCCTGTTGCTCAACCACCAACCGCTGATATCCACCGCGGCCCCGGTCGTGTTATATAACTCCCACCAATCCTCGAATTCGCCATAGTTGTCCGCAAAGCTGCTCAGGTTGGAGGCGTTGACCTCGTTGATCACCACCTGCGCCCGCACCGACTGGAACACGAGGAGGACGAGGAAGAGGAGGATAGGAATACGAATGTGTTGGGTCATATCAGAGCGGGTTCCTTGCAGGGTAGCCAAATTACTTCTTGTTGCGTTCATGGCAGCCCGATATCACGGTCCTTTCATAGGACTCCTATCGCCGATCCGCTGAACGTTCCGTTCACGGGACGTTGGCTTGAGCTTCCGCGGTGCCTGGATCACCGAATAAAAGATCCCCGTTCCGTTTGTTGGAAACTTGTGATCATGCCTAGCGAAACAAAGTGAATCATTCTCGGCTCCTGGTTCTCGATATAATGGACTGATAATCAGCTTATGGTGCCAATAGGAACGGCAGCCTCATCAGGCTGCCGTTCCCACATCATCGGAGGATGTCCCGTTACGCAGGTACTTTTTCCTCCTTGGCCTTGTAGCCGCTACCAATGTGCTGGTCAAGGAACTGGTCCATGGCCTCATAGAACTCGAGACGGTTCTCCTCGTTCCGGAATCCATGACCCTCATTCTCCTTCAGCATGTACTGCACCTCGATGCCCCGGGCTTTGAGCGCTTCCACGACCTGGTCGCTCTCATCCTTGTTCACCCGTGGGTCCGTCGCTCCCTGTGCAATGAATAGCGGGCACCTGATCTTGTCCACGTGGAACACAGGGGAGGCTTCGCGCATCAACAAGCTGTCCGCCTTGGGGTCACCTACCATTTCATACATCATTTTTTTGAACGGCTCCCAATACGGTGGCACGGTCTGCATGAAGGTGAACAGGTTGCTCACACCCACATAATCCACAGCACAGGCGTACAGGTCAGGCGTGTAGGTGATACCGGCCAAGGTGGCGTAGCCTCCGTAGCTGCCGCCGTATATCGCGATACGCTCCGGATCGGCGATCCCTTCCTTCTTCAACCATTCCACACCATCCGTAATATCATCCTGCATCGTCTTGCCCCACTGCTTGAAGCTCTTGGTCCAGAATTCACGACCATACCCCGTGCTTCCACGGAAGTTCATCTGCAGAACGGCATAGCCGCGATTGGCGAGCAACTGAGCCTCGGAGTTGAAGCCCCAACCATCACGGGCCCAGGGACCACCATGCGGGTTCACGACCACGGGCAGGTTCTTCGCTTCCCGTCCTTTGGGGAGGGTGAGGTATCCATGGATGGTCAATCCATCGCGGCTCTGGTAGGAGATTGGCTTCATCTCGGCCATCATGGACTCATCGATCCACGGGCGCAGCGTGGCGACCTCCTCCAATTTGTCGGCCGCGGCATCATAGAAATAGTACTTGCCGGGCTGGCGGTCATTGCCGGCCCATACCATGAACATCGTTTCATCATCGTTCTCTCCGTATGCCCAGTATTCGTAGCCTTCGAAGTTCGCTGCTAGCTTGTCGTAGAGGCCCTTGGTCTCGTCATCAAAGAAGTGCCGCTCTTCCTTGGCCCCGGTCCAGGTCACCATGGTAAGGACCTTGCGCTTGCGGCTGTAGTCCAGGTTGCTCACATCATAGTCCGCATTGGTGAAGACCTCGCGTACCTCTTTGTCCGTGGCCAGATCGTATTCCACGATGGCGGTCTTGTCACGTCCGTTCAGGTTGCTGGAAGCGAAGAGGTTCTTGTTGTCGAAGGTGAAGAACAACGGATTGAAACTATCCTTGAACCCTACGCGCTTGAATTCCACGAAGGGATCCTTTGCGGTCGCACGGTGGTACATCACCTGGTCGGTCCCATCGGTCTTCGTAGCGATGCGGATGACACCGGCGTGGTCCGTGATCCAGTTCTCAAAATTCTCCTTGTTATTGTACAGGGGTTTGATCTCACCGCTGGATACGTTGACGAGGTAGGGGTCGAACACTTGCGGGTTGCGCTGGTTCATCTGCACCATGATGTGCTGTTCCATGCCCTCGATGTTGTGGAGGTCATCCATGGTACCTGCTCGAACGCCCTTCTGAGGCGTGAGGGCTTTCACGTCGCTGCCATCGATGCTGGCACTGAAGACGATGTAGTTCTCATCCCCATTGATATCGCGGCTGTAAATGATGCGGTCACCCTTCCAGAAATAGCCTCCCACGTCACGGATCGTATCGTGGGTCACTTGGATCGCGTCCTCTGCGCCCATTTTGCGCACGAAGATGTTCATCCGGTTGTTCCATGGCGCCCGGTAGCTGATATACTGGCCGTCAGGGCTGATGCGGAAGGACGCCTTTTCGGGATTCTTGAAGAAATCGTTGACCTCGACCCGAGGAGGAGGGGCCTCGGCCTGGGCCATCGGTTCCTTTGGTGCTTCGCTACACGCGCTCAATAGCGCCAGGGATGCCACCAGCGGCAGTGGCCAGCGGCGAATAAGGGAGGTTCGTTGTTCCATGGATGAATGGTTTGCACGGCAAAGGTCTCTTTTCATCGCAGCCCTCGAAGGCGGGATCCATGAACGGTGCATACCTGTGATGAACCGTTGGAGTTCATCGTGCCACCCGATGGACCCACACTTTGTGGTCCGCTTCCAGCGAACCGGAAATAGAATATTCCGGCCCCAGTACGTTTGCCGTTGATCGGGCAGGGTCTTCCTCGCTCGAGCCCGCCACGACAAGGACCAGCTGCGGAGCCGAAATTTCCATGGTCCGCAGGTCCTGGATGCTGTGCAGCAAATAAACCCTGCGTGCCTCCAGATTCTCACGAAGATCCTTGGGTTCCGTTACAAGTTGCCGATCCAGATGCCAGGCATACGTATCCGCATAGTAGGTAGGATGGATGAACACCGGACCATCATCACGCCATGCCTCGCATTGTGACACGACCATGCTGGGTCGCAGGCCATTCGTCTTCCACGGGGTGAAACTGAGCGCCATGCCAGTAACGATGAGTGCACCTGGCAAGTTCGACCACCGACCCCGTAGTCCGGTATTCCTTGATGACACACCCAGGAGGAGAGCGAATCCTGGAGCGGCATAGACCAGGTAGCGATCCAGGAACATGGGGACGGAGAACGAGACCGTGAACATCCCGAACAAGGGAACGAAGGTCCAGAGCAGGGGGAGGCCCATGGCAAGACCTTTGGCCCGTGTCCGTGCAGCAGCAAAAACGATGAGCAGCAGTGAAAGCACTGCGACGACCGGTGCATTGCTCCAGCGCCAGATCATGTTGTACAACTCCTCCGGATCCGGAGCCGTGAGCCAGGTGCCCTGTTCCACGCTGGTACCCAAGCGTAGTGCGAACAGGCCGGCATAGGGTGCGAAGCCTATCACGGTCGCGAGCAACGAGCGGAAAAAAAAAGTGCGTTGATCACGTAAGCCATCCAGGAGTAGCACGCAGGTGGCTTGGACACCGATAAGGAGCCACCCGAAGAAATGGGTGTAGACGAGCATCACGTTCACCAGTGCTAGCAGCAGCCATGAATATCGCTTCGCTGGTCCTGTTCCGAACCCTCTGATCAAAAGCCACATGGAAGTGGTCGCCAGCAAGGCAAAGAGGGAATAGGCGCGGACCTCATGTGCGAACGCGTAGTGGTAGTTGCTGAACAGGAACAGGAGGGAGGCGGTCCAGGCGACTCGCGTTCCCCCCAACTTACTGCCGATGAGATACAAGGGAAGCACCGTCAAGGCGCTGAAAAGGGCCGATGGGAGGCGAAGCCAAGCTTCATCCAGCGGTACCATGCCAACCCAGAAATGCATCAGGAGGAAGTGGAGCGGAGGATTATTCTCCGATGCCATGGCTGCGAACAGGTCAGCCAGATCGCGATGGGCCATCACTACGGTGAAGGGCTCATCATGCGACAACTCATTGTTGCCCAGCCAAAGGAACTTCAGCACCAGGCCTGCGAGCAAGAGCACGAGCAGAGATATCCGTTGGTGTCCGTTGAAGGGCATGTATCAAGGTGGGGGATCCCTTGGCACAAGTTTACCGGAAGACCTGCTTGTTCATGCCCCGATCTTGCACCACATCCGGAAATGCCCGCCGATCCTCGGGATATCGAAACCAGGGCCCACTGTGACGAAGCCCGAACGCTCATAGAACGGTACGGCCACTACGCGTGCATTGCACCAGAGGGAGTCGCAGCCCAGACTTTGAAGATGGTCCACCGCAGTTGAAACGAGCAGCCTGCCCGCGCCCTTTTTCCGGTGTTCCGGATGGGTGGCCATACCCCGGAGCCGCCAGGAATTCCGACCTGGAACGTCCGGATGTTGCTCCGGGTAAAAGGAACCCACGCAGATGATGCCACCACCATCTTCCACACCCAGATGGAAATGACCTTGGCGAAGGTCCTCAGGCCAGTACAGATCGGCGATGGTCCCACCCGGTCTAAGGACCATCAAACGCAGGGGGTAGGTCTCCTTCGTGGTGATCTCCCGGACGATCAAACCATCTGCCTGGTGCCCCCCATTCATGGACCGCTCTTGATCCTGTGGTCGTCCAACAAACCCTGGAGTTGGGTCACCAGATCCGTGGTCCTCGATCGTGCCGCATCGATGGAGCCATCGCAGTCCGGACCTTCCGGGATGATCCGGGCGATCATCACATATCCTTCACGTAGATCGGCAAGCACTTGTTCCTGACTTCCACATCCATCGAACGTGGACGCCACGGTGCGATCGCGAAAGCCAAGGATGGTATCGAATGGATGGTACTGTACGCTGGCAGGCCAGGGTAAGCTTATTTCACCGAAGAACGCAGGTCGTTCGATGAGCGTGATCCCGAGATCATCGACTTGGGTGGACCGCGGAG
>JAHEFL010000093.1:0-5258 GCA_024640205.1 Flavobacteriales bacterium
TGGCCATCCAGCCTCCAACAGTACGTTCTCGCCTTCACATAGCACCTGGTCCGGCCCCAGCGAAACCTGTGGCATAGGCAATACCTGTACTATGATCGTGTCACCTACCACACATGATCCTTGCGTCACCTGCACCCAATAGGTTCCGGAGGTACCCACTGTGATGGACGGGCCTGTCGCCCCCGTGCTCCATAAATGCGCCGCTCCGGGTAACTGGGACTCCAGTACCAATGTTTCCCCTTGGCACAGGGTCACATCCGGTCCCAGATCAACAGCATCCGGTGACGCCATGGAAATGGACGCAGCGTCCGCAGTGGTACAACCTGTGGGAAGTGTGACCACCACACTGTACGTTCCTCCTTGATCGACTGAAAGGATGGCATCGGTGTCCCCGGTGTTCCACAGGTAGCTTGCTCCTGGCAAGGTGGCGTCCAGGTCGACCACATCCCCGGGACACAGGGTGACATCCGGTCCAATGTCAAGTGATGGAACCGCCACCATCGTCACCGATATCGAATCATTCACGCTACAGTTCCCTTGGGTGACGACCACACTGTAGTTGCCTTGCTGGCTCACGGATATCGAAGAGGTCTGCGCTCCAGTGTTCCACAGATAGGTCGCACCGGGTACTGCGGCGTCGAGGATCAGCTGCTGCCCCTGGCATAGGTTGGTGTTCGGCCCGAGATCGATCGCCACCGGAGATGCATAGGATATGGTGATGGCATCGCTGGCACTGCATCCGTTCGCATCGGTAAGGACAACGCTATACGGCCCCCCCGTGCTGGCTGTCTGACTTGCCATGGTGCTCCCGTCCTGCCATAGGTAGGTGGCACCCGGTTGGAATACGTTCATGGGAAGCTGCTGTCCCGGGCACAAGGTCGTATCCGGACCCAGTGTTACCTGTGCTGCGGGATGGGCACCCACGGTCGTCGAAAGATCCGCACTACATCCATTCAAGGTCACTTGCACGGAATAGTTACCCGGCCCGGCATTGATCGTTGGTGAGCTGGCGCCGGTATTCCAGAGGTAGGTCGCACCGGGTAGCGTGGCATCAAGCACCGCTTGAAAACCCGGACAGACGAATGGATCCGTGCCCAGATCAATGCTGGGCAAGGGGGTCACAGTAACGAAGATCGAGTCCCGCACGGTGCACGTGTTCTGTGTGACGTCGACCCAATAGATCCCTTGGGTCCCTGTGGAAATGTTCGTCGCGGTGCTGCCGGTGTTCCATAGGTAGGTGGCGCCGGGAATGTTCGAGGAAAGGGTGGTGGTCTCCCCCTCGCAGATCGTGATGTTCGGTCCCAATTCCAATGATGGCAGGGAGTGATGGGCAATGTTCACCGCATCCGTTGCGGAGCAACCGTTCAATGTAACCTGCACGGTGTAAGTCCCGGGTTGGTTGGCAGAAAGCGTCGGACCCGTGCTTCCATCCTGCCAGAGATAGGAGGCCCCTAGCACGGTAGCGTTCAGCGCCACGGTCGTTCCAGGGCAAACCGTCTGGTCCGGCCCCAGATCCACGGTGGGTAGTGGATTCACCAACACGTTCGCGACATCGGTCCCCGTGCACCCCCCCACGGTGACTGCCACGTTGTAAGTTCCACTGGTCGTGACATTAAGCGTAGGGCTCATGCTGCCGTCCTGCCAGAGATAGGTGCCGCCCGGAGTGGTGGCATTGAGTGTGGCCTGTTGACCGGCACAGATCACTTGGTCCGGGCCCAGGTTCACGGACGGTGTAGGGTTGAATGCCACGTTCACTGCATCGTTCGCGAAGCACCCATTGAGCCATACCCCGACGCTGTACGTGCCTGCTGAAGTAACATTGAAACTGCCTGCCGTGCTTCCGTTCTGCCAGGTGTAAGCGGCCCCGGCTTGGGAAACGTCAAGGTTCACCGATTGTCCGCTGCATAGCGTAAGGTCCGGCCCGAGGTTTACTACAGGCAGCGGGTTGTAGAACACGGTAATGGCGTCGCTGGCCGAGCATCCATTCGCGGTGACCGTGACCGCGTAATCCCCGGATCCGGTGACCCCGTACGTGGATGAAGTGCTACCGTCCTGCCATACGTAGGTACCACCTACCACACCGGCATCGAGCGTCAGGTTCTGTCCTTGGCAAAGGGTGATATCCGGACCAAGGTCCACGACCGGAAGAGGGGTCACGGTCACCAGCACATCATCGGTAAGCACGATCGTCCCGGTCATACTGATGTCGTCCAAGCCAAAGTCATTCCCGACCCCCTCGCCGCTCATGGCGCGCAAACAGATCGTAGCCGTTGTCAGGCCGGGCGGGGAGGTCCAAGTACTGGTGAAGGTCTGCCATCCAGCGCCATAGGCGGGCATGGTCTCCTCGGCACCACTTGCCACTCCGTTGATCCACCATTGCAATCGTGCGGGGGTGGAATTCGAAAGAGTGCGGGAACGGTACGTCAGCGTGTAGGTCTGGCCTGGGCATACATCCACATCCTGGCACCAGACCTGGTAAAGGGCCGAACCCCATCCCGAGTTCACGATCATGAAGTTGCCCGTACCCGTTCCGAAGAACTGGGGATGATAACTGGCCGCATTCGTTCCGATGAAATAGTGTCCATCACCGAGTGTGAGGTTCGAGGTATAGTTGAATTGGGTGGTGAATCCGGAATTTCCGGCGCTGAAATTGCCGTTCGTGACCAATTGACCGGACGGATAGGTGCTCTGTACCCAATAGATCCCTGAGGAACCGACCGTGATATTATCCGCTACGGACCCCGTGCTCCACAGGTAGTTCGGGAGACCGGCAGGAGCCGTCAATTGGACCGACCCACCCTGGCAGATGACCTGATCAGGACCAAGATCGATCGCACACGGTCCCTGCCCCCGGGCACTGCTGAATAACAGACCGATGCACATAACTGCGACCGACAGCTTGGATAGGATATGGCAAGGCATGCCCATGGCCGTATGAACGGTCAAAGTTCGGACCAAGGACGTTGCACGCCACATTGGCGTTGCACGAGGATCTCACCGCGCTATGAACACCCTGTTCACATCTTGGGTGCGGTATTCCTCGACCGAATGGAAAACCCGATCCAGGTGTCCCTTGATAAGATCACATCGTTTGCTGCTCAGCCGATCATAGGCCACCGTATTGAAAAGCACTGTTCCCTCTTTCGCACAACGGTCCCTAAGACCGTGAATGAAGGAACCGTGATCAACACCACGCGCCATGTCCAGATCTTCGAAAAGGTCCACGACGACGAGGTCATAGCGCTGCGGAAGGGCGTGTACCTGGATCAGCGCATCCCCCTCCAATACGGAAAGACCGCTCCATTGGTCGAGTCCGAAATGCTCCCGGGCCAGTTGTATCATGACCGGGTCGTATTCCACGGCGGAGATGGGTGCATCGATGGCCAGATCACTTCGCAGGATATGCACGGCACTACCGCCACCCAGGCCCAGTATCAATACGCTTTGCGGTCTGTTCTGCCGAATATTGATCCGGTCGAACGCTTGCTGCCAAACGTGATGGAGAGATCCGAAACTCTGATTTCCGTGTGCTGAATTGAGCACCTTTCGACCTCTCTCCCAGCAAACCTCCAATCCTCCATGTCGACCTTGTTCATGGGCTTCGGTAATAGGCCAGAACCAGCTGAACCAGGAGCGGATCACGGAGAGCATCGCGTGTTGTTCGGAACCGAAAGGATGATCGTTGGTCGGACCAGGCTATTTGATCGGGGTTCCGTCAGGATGGTCACTAAGATCGGAAGGGGCGGTTCCCAATCCAAGGCCGTCATCCATCTTTTCAGCAGAAAGATCATCCCTCGACACAACAGGTCCAGATGTCGCAGTAACCATGCGTAGCTGACTTTCGGGGTGGCGTACTTTCGCGGCCCCTTGCGCGCTATTACCCGATACAAACTACGGAAGGTCGTCAAGTATGCGTTGGTCACCGTGCTGGTCGCCTCCGTCCTTACGCTGTTCAGTGGCGATCGATTGGATCTGGTCCTGTTTGCCTGGCTGTTGCTCGGCCTGTGGACAGGGGTTCTGGAGGAGTTCCTGTTCGGTCGTCGTTTCCGTTCACTGGCCATACCGCTTCAGTTCCTGGGGAAGGTGCTGCTCGTGAACCTTCTGACGATCGTGCTGTTCGGGTTGGCCTTCCTGATGCAGGCGGAGCAATTGTTGCCCTTCGCTTCGGAGGATCCCTACCGTATGCACGAGATGTTCATGATGAAGCAGTTCTATCAATTGGCGCTACGGGTGGTGTTGGTCACTTCCATTGCCATTCTGGTGGTGCAGGTGGAGGAATTGATGGGTCGAAGGATGTTCCTGGGTTTCCTGCTCGGGCGCTATGAACGACCCAAAGCCGAAGAACGTGTGATACTCACGATCGACCTGGTCGGTTCAACCGCACTTGCCGAACGGATGGGCGACATGACCTATTACCGTTTCCTGAACACCACCTATTCCTTGATGACCGATGCCGTCCTTCATAACGATGCAGAGATCCACAAGTACATCGGGGATGAGGTGATCTTCACCTGGCCCATGCGCATCGGTGTGCGTGAGGAGAACTGCCTGGACCTTTTCTTCATGATCAATGAACGGATCAGGCAACATGAGAAGGAATTGATGGAGGAGTTCGGTGCCGTGCCCAAGTTCAGGGCCGGGCTGCATGGAGGCAGGGTGATATCGGCACAGGTGGGGCACATCAAGAGGGCCATCGACCTGAGCGGTGACGTAATGAACAGCGTGTCGCGGATCCTTGGTCTGGCGAAGACCATGCATGTGGATATCCTGGTTTCAGCAGAGTTGTTGGCACGCATGCCGAACGCCTCGAAAAGGTTCCGGATCGGCCCGCAACATGTCGTTCCGGTCCGGGGTAGAAAGCGCGAGGTCCGTGTCCACGAGGTGGAGCGCATGGCCGAAAAGCAGGAAGGCTGATGCGCTGTCTCGCTGCGCTTTTTCTACTTCATGCGGCGGTATGCTTGGCTCAGGTCCCGGTTCATTTCGTGAACGGGTCGGACCGATTCGTGGTGTTCGCCAATGATCGTTTCGAACACCTGGAACCCCGCCCTCCAAAGCAGGTTATCGCACAGGACGGCTTTCTCGTGTACCTGGACAACGGCGGTGAACTCAAAGTTTTTCTGCCTGAAGGCCGAAGACTTCACCTGCTGGATCAGGGTGGTGTTCATGCCTTGCGTGCATATCAAGGAACCGTGGCTTGGATGAAGGGGGATACGCTCAAGGTCCTGAGCGGGGATCGCCCGCAGTTCGTGGCCCTGGAC
>JAHEFL010000093.1:5268-6801 GCA_024640205.1 Flavobacteriales bacterium
GGATTCGTTCAAGGTCAGTGCCGGACTCATCACGTTCAGCTCGACCAGGAGCGGGCAATTCATGGCCTATGATCGGGGCGAACTCCGCGTTCTGGGTGCGCTTCATGGGGATCAGTTCCCGGTGTATTGGGAACAAGAGGGACATCTGGCCGTATTCAGGATGGGCGCTGATGAGCCGACCCGCTTCTATCGCGACGGTTCTGTTACTGAGTTGTTGGACCTTGATCCCGGGGCTCCGATATATGTATTGGACGGTTCCGTGAATTATTGGAATACCTCCATTCTGCGCTATGTCTCGAACAATGGTATCAAGGAGACCGTCATTTCCGAGGCGATCCCCTTGAGCGCCCGGAACGGAGCAGGGATCATCGCAATGGAGGATGCCGACGGACGTTTCCAGTGCTTCATGGGGGACTCCTTGCACACCATCATTACCGAGCACCCGTCGGCGTACTGGGTGGAGGACAGTGTGATCCTCTTCCTGAGGTACGGGGAGCTTTTCCAGTTCGGTCCGGATGGCTGGTGGATGGTGGAGCCATACATACCTGAGCAATGGGAGGTGAATGGATCGCTGCTGGTCTATTTGGATATCGATCGCGGGATAAAGGGAGTGCGGCATGGTGAGCGCATCCCATTCGGGAAGGACTCCGGTGTGGATGACTTCCAACTCTTCGGTGATGGGGTCCTTTATCGCAGCCCTTTTGGTCCTATGACGGTGGTACGAGATGGCAGTGTGCATCCCTACCTGGGAGACGAATGATGGATCGAACTGAACCGCAATGTGGTTCAGCTGCCAGCCTCCATTTCGGTCATCCGGGGTTCCAAGGTGCTCTCATCCTCATCGTGCAGGATGGTCCACAAACCCATCGGGTCGCGTTTGCCGCGAAGCATGATGTCTCCGATCTCCCTTAACCGATACGTTGATGGCAGGTGAAGAACATCTAGTAATTCCTTGGAAATGAGGTTGTCCACACCATGTGCGTTGCAGCTGTTCTGTATCCGCGCAGCCGTGTTCACCACATCACCGCTAAAGATCCGTTCCCTTTTCACCACGCCAACCTCTCCGGTGGTCACCTGTCCATAATGGAACCCTGCCTTGAACAATGGGATGATCCCGTAGCGCGCCTCATAATACGGAGCACGCTTCCTCAGTTTCGTGCGAATGTCAAGGAAGCAACGGATGCAGCGTTGGCGCTGAATGCCTCTTCGCAAAGTCCAGCTTACGCTGATCTCATCACCCACATATTGATAGATCTCTCCCCGTGAATACAATATCGGGTCCGTGATGTCCGAGTAGAGTTCGTGCATCAGTTGGAAGAACTTCACATGCCCGATGCGTTCCGCGATGGCCGTGGACGACCGCATATCCAGGAACATGAACACCCGCAGCTCCTGTCTGGGTTGGTGATAGCGACCCGTCAGGTACCCGATCCCGCCACTGCCATACTGATCGTTCAGCCGGACCATCAGCATGGTGGCGCTCATGAGGAGGGTCCAATAGAGATATTGACCCAGAAAGTCGGGACTGAACAG
>JAHEFL010000555.1 GCA_024640205.1 Flavobacteriales bacterium
GGAAGTGCCGAGTGATGGTCCGTTCGCCCCCGGCAATTTCCCGGCCCGCAACCGCATCATCGCAGGACTGGCGGATTGCACCATTGTGGTGGAGAGCGGTCCGAAAGGAGGCAGCTTGATCACATCGGATATCGCCAACAGCTACGACCGGGAGGTCTTCGCTTTTCCGGGCAGACCCACCGATGCGCGGAGCGAGGGATGCAACAACCTGATCCAGCGGAACCAGGCGGCCTTGATCACCTCCGCGCAGGATGTCCTCAAAATGATGGAATGGCTTCCGCGTGTGGGGAAGGCCAAGCCCACACAGGCCAGCCTGTTCGTGGATCTGATGCCCGATGAGAAGAGCCTGGTGGACATCATCAAGGCGAAAGGCAAAGTGGATATCGACGAGCTATGCGTGCAGACCAGAATGACGCAGGGCAAGGCGGCCGGGCTTTTATTGAACCTGGAATTCAATGGCGTAGTGCGCAGCCTGCCGGGTAAGATGTATGCATTGAATTGAGCCCCCACCCGACCGAACGATCGAGTGATCCAGCACCCTACCTTCGCGCCCTAATCCCAAAATCACTGTCATGGCAACTGCCAAGAAGTCCGCGTCCTCTGTGCAAACGCAGGTGAATGCGTTCATGAAATACGTCACCGCAAAGAACCCTCACGAGCCTGAGTTCCTGCAAGCCGTACACGAGGTGGCCGAGATGGTGATCCCCTTCATCGAAGCCAATCCCAAGTACAAGGGCAGGATGCTTCTGGAGCGCATGGTGGAGCCGGAGCGCACGATCACGTTCCGCGTGCCGTGGGTGGATGACAAGGGCAACACGCAGGTGAACCGTGCCTTCCGCATCGAGTTCAACAGTGCGATCGGACCATACAAGGGTGGTCTACGTTTTCACCCGAGCGTGAACCTCAGCATCCTGAAATTCCTGGGCTTCGAGCAGACCTTCAAGAACAGCCTCACTACCCTGCCCATGGGTGGCGGCAAGGGAGGAAGCGACTTCGACCCGAAGGGCAAGAGCGACGGAGAGGTCATGCGTTTTTGCCAGAGCCTGATGACGGAACTCTTCCGCCACATCGGTCCGGACACCGACGTGCCTGCCGGTGACATCGGCGTTGGTGGTCGCGAGATCGGCTACATGTTCGGCCAATACAAGCGCCTGGCGAACGAATTCACAGGAGTGCTCACAGGTAAGGGTGCCACCTGGGGTGGTTCCCTGATCCGTCCGGAGGCGACCGGATATGGCTGCGTGTACTTCACCAACGAGATGATGGCCCGCAACAAGACCAGCTTCAAAGGCAAGGTGGTGGCGGTGAGCGGTAGTGGTAACGTAGCGCAATACGCCATTGAGAAGGCCACCCAGTTCGGTGCCAAGGTGGTGACCGCCAGCGATAGCAGTGGCGCGATCTACGACCCGACCGGGATCACCAAGGAGAAGCTCGCCTTCCTCATGGACCTGAAGAACGTGAAGCGGGGTCGCATCGAGGAATACGCGAAGAAATTCAAGGGCAGCAAGTTCGTAAAGGGTGCCAGCGCATGGGACGTGGTGGCGAAGTGCGAAGTGGCACTTCCTTGCGCCACCCAGAACGAATTGGACCTGAACGACGCGAAAGCCTTGATCAAGAAAGGTGTGAAGTACGTGGCCGAAGGTGCCAACATGCCGACCACCCCGGAAGCGATCACAGCGCTTCAGGCAGCCAAGGTGCATTTTGCACCGGGCAAAGCCAGCAATGCCGGGGGCGTGGCCACCAGCGGCTTGGAGATGAGCCAGAACAGCCTGCGCCTGTCCTGGACCCGCGACGAGGTGGACGCCAAGCTGCACAGCATCATGAAGAACATCCACGCTGCCTGCGTGAAGCACGGCCAGGAAGGCAATACCATCAACTACGTGAAGGGCGCGAACATCGCCGGCTTCGTGAAGGTGGCCGATGCCATGCTGGACCAGGGAGTGGTGTGAGGTGCCGACCTGAATGGAATGAAAAAGCCCCGCCGGATCGGCGGGGCTTTT
>JAHEFL010000556.1 GCA_024640205.1 Flavobacteriales bacterium
ACGAAATAGTCCCCGTCCGTCAATCCGGTGATCGTGGACTCACCCGCCGCTTCGGCGCCGTTCCAGTTGATCGAGAACGGGCCTGCCTTGCTTGTAATGTTGCTCACCGTGGCCCATCCTGTACCGTCGGAAGAGCAGCCAGTGGTAAGGGTGTAGGTGAAATTGCATTCATCCCCTTGAGCGCTGGCCGTGATCGCAAGAAGGAATAGGAGGGGGGTCGCGAAGGCAGAGCGGAGTGTGGATCGGTCTTTCATGGCCATGTTCGTTTTTGTGACCCGGTGGTGTTCGAAAACCCACACGGTTAAGAGCATACGATCGGATCCGCGTATTGGTTGCACGGAAGGCGACATAAGGGTCACCCTGTGCATAGATGGGCGTGCAGAACTACCTTGGCGCAACATCAGTCGCACACCATGCAGTTCACCGCCCAACAGATCGCCGACCTTTTGAAGGGCACCCTGGAAGGGGATGCCTCGGTCACGATCACCCGTTTATCCAAGATCGAGGAAGGAGGGCCCGGATCTCTCTCCTTTCTGGCAAACCCGGCCTACGAGCAGTTCATCTACTCCACCACCGCCTCCCTGGTCATCGTTAATGAGGATTTCGTAGCCTCAGCACCTGTGCCAGCCACCCTGCTCCGTGTGGACAGTGCAGAAAAGGCGTTCGCTCAATTGCTGGGTGTTTACAATACGATCAAGCTGGATAAGAAAGGGATCTCCCCACAAGCAGTGATAAGCAACGGGGCCGTTCATGGTGAGGGCTGCTACATAGCCCCCCTTGCATTCGTAGGAGAGAATGCTCGGATCGGGAAGAACGTGAGGATCTATCCCCATTGCTACGTGGGGGATAACGTAACGATCGGGGATGACACCACGCTTTTTGCTGGGGTGAAGGTTTATTCCGATTGCGTGATCGGGTCCCAGGTCATCATCCACAGCGGTTCGGTAATAGGTAGTGATGGGTTCCGTTTCGCGACCGGACCGGACGGTGGACAGAAGATACCCCAGATAGGGAACGTGGTGATCGAGGATCAGGTGGAGATCGGCGCCAATTGCGCCATCGATCGGGCCACATTAGGAAGCACTATCCTGCGCAAGGGTGTCAAGTTCGACAACCTGATCCATATTGCGCATAATGTGGAAGTGGGTGAGCATACATATGTCGCTGCAGCCAACGTGATCGCCGGTTCCACGAAGGTGGGCAGGAATTGTATGTTCAGCGGGCAGGTGGGCATTGTGGGGCATTTGAAGATCGCGGACAACACCATCCTTGCGGCAGGTAGCGGGGTAAGCAAGAGCATCACGAAACCGGGCGAGGCCTACATGGGTTCACCTGCATTTGAGATCTCCAAATACCGGAAAGCCTACATCCATTTCAGGAACCTGGACGGGTTGGTAGCGCGCGTCACCGAATTGGAACGCATGAATGCCAAAGGATAGTCCGGCCCGGGTCGACGGCCCTGAAACACAGTGTCAAGGGAGTTGTTCAACTCGGATGTTGGTTGGGACCGCTCCTCCGATGTTGGTGAGTATGGGGTCCCGATCATTCTCGGCTCCAGTGTACTTCACCTGTCCATCAAGGTTCACATCCTCCTGGTCGTATCCTGGGACGGTTGCCGTGGGAACTGTACCGCCTATAGCCTGAAGTATGGGGTCACGGTCATTGAATTGCCCGGTGTAGGACACGGTACCATCACCATTCACATCGCCCGCCCAAAGAGCACTGATCGGTCCGATCGTCTTCCGCCCCTCGGCCCCCCACATCACTAGTCCGGGATCCCGCAGATCGATCGCCGACACTTCGCTCCCGAGCAGGTATGGAGCAGCGGTCATCGCCCCCAAGTGGTTCCGATGGCGCACCGCGATGTGGTATTCGCCCCGCATGGCGTTCTCGAACAACAATGGACTGCTTCCATCGGGCATCACCACTTTTCCATTGGCTTGGACCAATGCCGCAAGTTCATCCACCACCACCAGAGGGTCGGTCGGATCGCGCAACTC